>CAYPUK010000086.1:0-28645 GCA_964414035.1 uncultured Thermoplasmatales archaeon
ATCCTGTTAACTGGGCAGATATATCTGTTGATAGATGCCTAGAAAAACGCAACCTATATAAAGAAGGTCGATATTTACGATGAAAATGAAGGTCCGGTGAGGACACAGATGTTGGAATGTATAACAACAGGAATAACGTAAGTTATGCCTTCCCGATAGTGCTCACGGTGTGAGCAAACATTTGGTCAAACCAGGCTATCATACAATATTCGAAAAATAGGCTAAAAAAATATATAAGGAGGAAGAAGAAATATGAAAAATAATAAAATTATGTCTACGCTTGTGGTTCTCATCATGGTGTTATCAACTATGATGGTGATGAACACTACGTTTAACGTAAGCGTTATTGACAATGTTCAAGGTGTAAGAAACACAGAAAATATGTCAGGTGGTGGAGATCAGTTTGGAGTGATACTATCAAATGATGGAACTGGAGATGTTTGGGATTATCTAACTTGTGGTGAGAAGATCACTCTGGAAGTCGTCAATAATAGCTTGATACCTGATGAAGATTATGCAATTAAGGTTTGGAATGGTACTCATTGGAGGGCTTGTTATGACGATGCAAGCACCGATAATGCGGATGAATATGGTGATTTATCCATAGATTTTTATGTTCCAGGATGGCCTGAATTACAACATAATCCACTAACTGCCAATGGTACGGGAGCAGATGATGCAGCTGGCCAATGGAATATATCCCTTTGGACAGAAAGCACCGGTGGAGAACAAGTGTGGACTGATCTAAACATTACCATTCAGATTGGAAATCTTTATGATGTATACTTTATGGATAACTCTAGTTCTGAAATTGAATACCTGGTTTATGGTGAAGATGGATTAGGTGATAACACATATGGTAGCGCTGGAGATTTTAACATCTATGTAAGAAATTGGACTGGTGATGGTAACTGGGAAACACCAACTGATTACAGCTCTGGAGATACGCTGTATAAATGGGATTTAACCATTACTAAAGGTGGAACAAAAGTGGCGGGCTATGATGATAAAAGTGTAGGTAATGCAGATAGTCAATATGTATATATCGATGTTGACTCCTATAGTCCAAGCTTGGAGGATTATTTTTATGTGAATGTTTCAAGTAATGCAACAGCCAGTTTTTATTCAAATGTCACTCTACCTGTAAAACCATATTTTACGATTGATAGTTTACCTTCAGGTTTAGTATGGGGTGACACCGTAGCTGTGGCAGGTTACATCTTAGATGCAAATGCTACTGGATTGGGAAGTAAAAGCGTTGCATTATACGCGCCTGTTGCTACAGGACATAACGGTGATTTTGTTGAAGTAAATGTTGATTCAACCCCTGCTAACGGTCGATATTCAATTTCCGCTGAAACTGGGCCCGGTCAAGGATATGGTGCTGGAACTTGGTATCTTGGATTAAAAAATGCAGGAAATATAGATGAAGCCAATAACCTACCTTACGTACCAAATTTCGTTCCATATTATTCATTTGAAGTAGACACTAAAGATGATGCACAATTAACTGTTAGGAATACTGATGATATTGTGAAAGGATTTGTACAAACAATCAATGTTTCAGTTTACAATTCATCTTGGATGAATGATGGAGACACATTTGATGGCTATAATGAATATGAATATATGAAAATGCATATTACTGGTTTGTCTGGTTATGATGCGGATACAGGTATTGAATATGATTCAGATGACATTATAGAAATTACGCCTTGGGATGATCCTTGGACAGATTCAAATGGCAAATATTGTTATTATGCATTAAACTGGACATTTAACGAAACTGGTACCGCAACTGTTATTGCAAGTTGGCCGGGTAATGGAACATCTCATACCATAGAATCACCTGAAAAATTACCTGGTAACGACTCCTATTATAGCAATACATACAATGGTGATACACAGTTGCTTGCAAATATTACTGGTACAGCTACTTTTGATGTTGTTGCTCCTGGTGATATGAATCTTATTGTTGATGGAGATATGGTAAACAGTGTTGCTATTGAATCTAGTGGAGATAAATGGAGAAACGATTCTACGAGTAATTCGTTTGTATTAAATGTGTATGGTGATTCATCGGGTACTCGCATGAATGCAACGATTGAGATAACTGGTTGTGGTCTTGATATTACAATCGATGAAGAGGATCGAGAATCAACCAATGATTATCTGACTGCTTGGTCAGAAGGTCGTTATACGGTTCTTATTCAGCCAAAAACAGCTGGAACTCTTACCATCACGGCTACAAATGATACTGAAGGAACCAGTGTCAGTAAAGATTATACGGTTACTGGTTTGTCTGGTAGCGTGACAACGTCAGATGGTGATGATTTAAAGATTACTGTTGGATCAACTGAAACTATTACTGCAACGGTTACCAATGGTCAGTTTGCTGAAGTTCATTTAACATATTATAGTTCAACATGGGGTGCTGTTGGTGATGGTACTGTTTTGAACACTACTGTTGGCGATGGAACTGAAGGTGACGGATTAAATGGTGAATTTACCTTTGTTCCAGATGTTGATGATTTGGAAAGTGTTGGATATATTGTAGTTGTTGCTTCAGCTGGGTCTAGTAATTATATGTATGAAATTATTGAGATTGAACCAATCTATGATCTTGAAATTGAAATGGTTGATCCTGTTTCAACAAATCAAACGCTTACGGTTGGTCTTGAACAAGATTTAGTTGTTCAATTACTGGGTCCGGATGGCGAAACTGTTGAAGATGATGATCCTGATGTTGTTGGGAAACTAACTGATGCTGATCATGATGAAGATAATCCAATCCAAACCATAACCTTTACACAATCTGGAGATGAATGGGAAGCTGAAGATGTTCGTTTATGGCAACCTGGAACGCTGGTTATTGAAGGATACAATGCAAGCACTGAAGCAAAACACATGGGTAATGTAAGCATTGAAGTAGATCATGCAACGATTACCTATTCACCAACTTCTGCAACTGCTGGTATTGGGACTGAAGACTTAGAAATAACTGTTACTGGTGTTGATGCAAATGGTGATCCGTTACCTGAGAATACTAGATTATATTTGTATTGTGAAGATTCTGTTGACTCATTTATCAATGGTGCGAATGAAATAGATGATACAGTTGATTTCTCAGGTTCCGTTGGTTATGTGACTTTGGACGAAGACGGTATTGGTGATTTTACACTTAGTTATGTAGGAGATAACAAAACCTCAATTAATGTAACCCTTGCTGATAACAATCCATCTGCTGGTAATGCTACGCTTGGTAAGTTCAATATCAATTATCCAAACTTTGCACTCAGTCCAGATATAATTTATATTGGTCAATCTAACGATGTGGATATTACTGCAACTGATGAACAAGGTGAACCACTTTATGGTATTAACATAACTTTTGTTTCGTCAGTTCCTGGAATTCTTACTTCTCAACCAGATCCAGTTATGACTAATGCTGATGGAAAAGTTACCTTAAGTCTTAGTCCACAATCAAGTGGTAAACTAAATGTTACCATTGCTCGAAATGTTGAATATGAAGATGGACAGCTTAACTGGACAAATTCAGTGATAACAGATTCATACGTCACGGTAACTTCGATTAAAACGATGAAGATCTCGATATCGAAATCACCAATTTACCAAGGTGAAACATTAACCGTTACGGTAACTTCTGGAAATGACGCATTGTCTGGTGTTGATGTTGAATTCGCTGAAACAACGGCTCAAACTGATAGCAATGGTGAAGCAACCTTTACGGTTCCTGATCCGGGTGTGGAATCAGCAACATATACGATTACAGCTGAAAAAGCAGGATATAATACTGCTGATAAATCAATTACGGTAATCAAAGTGTACACCGTTCAGATTGTTGGACCAAGTACGCCACCTGCACCGGGTGAAGAATTCACTGTTTCCATTATTGCCAATGGACAAGCGCTTGCGGGTGCAACTGTTGAGTTCGATGGTGACACTTACACTTCTAATGCACGTGGTGAACTAACACTAACTGCACCAGATTCAGCTGGTAGTTACACAGTTACAGCAGCCTATGAAAACTATGAAGATGGTACACTTACCATTACTATCGAAGAAGGACAAGCTGATGGTGTACCTGGCTTTGAACTGTTAACACTTGTTGCGGCTCTAGGCGTTGCCTTTATCTTACTACGACGCAGACGACGACAATAAACACTAAAAAACATCTTTGAGAGAACATTGTTTCTCTCACCAATCTCTTTTTTTTATCTTTTTTTGATTTTGATATTGTTTTTTTCTTCGTTTTTTTTGATAAACATTTATATGAATCGTTTGGATATGCATGATTTAGTTAAATCTATCCGTTAGATTACTTTTGAAAAAAAGTAATTGTTGAATCAAAATAACTATTCATTTGATTTAATCTTTAAATGTGATGTCTTGTGAAAATTAGTGTAATACTTCCAACTATCAACGAAGAAGAAGGAATCGGTCCAACCCTTGATGCTATTAACAAAAAAGCATTTGATGAGAACAACTGGGAATTAGAACTCATCATTGTGGATGGAAATAGTAAAGATAAAACCAAAGAAATCGCGTGGAATAAAGGAGCAAAAGTAATCGTTGAACCACGAAAAGGATACGGTCGAGCCTACAAAACTGGTATGCTACAAGCAACAGGTGATATCATTGTTACTGGTGATGCAGATGCAACCTATCCATTTGATCACATTCATAAGTACGTAAAACACCTTCTTGATGAAAACCTAGATTTTATTACCACTGATCGATTCGCAAAACTACATCACGGATCAATGAGTGTAAAACACTACTTTGGAAACACCATACTCAACTGGACGATGCGAATACTATTCTTAATGAATGTTCATGATAGTCAAAGTGGTATGTGGATATTTCGAAAAAAAGCACTTGAAAAAGTGCAACCAATAGAAGAATTCAATAATGGTATGCCCTTTAGTGAAGAAATCAAAATAGAAATGTTTACTAACAAACAAGTGAAAGCAAAAGAAATACCATCAATGCTACGAGCTCGAGAAGGCGAAGTAAAAATAGAAAGCTTCAGTGATGGCATTAAAAACCTTAAATTCTTGTTTCTAAAACGAGTGAGACACTAAATAGGCTTACTTTTCTTCATCTTTATGTAATAAACACCATTTCCAAGCAGGAATGATAACTATTTTTTTCCCATCAATAACAGTTTCCTTTTCAATATCATACGTTATGATCGTTCCTGAATTCAAATCAAATTCTTTTAAAGCAGATAATAAACCCTGTATTTCCCGTCTCTCATTTTTCTCTGTTAACTCCCAGGTTACTTGAATTGCTTGAGTTACTTGATTAGATTTTATTTGAATAAAATCACATTCTCCTTTTTTTGTTTCAAAGGTGAATACCTTCCCATCGTGTTTTAAATGTATGAAAATAATATTTTCAAGAATTTTCCCTTTATTTTTAGTTAACCGGGTAGAAATTGGTCTTAAAAATCCATGATCTGTCATGTAAAATTTTTTACTTGACTTATTCTGTTTTTTAATACTTGGATTAAACCTGTGAACGATTGAACAAAAATTAACTTCTTCCAAATAGTCAACATAGTTTTGTGCAGTAACTGAACTTCCCATACCTAATGTGTTTTTCAAAGAGTTAAACGTAAAACGATTCGTCACATTTGAAATAAGATAATTATAAAGATTTTTTACCATTCGCACATTATCAAGATTATAACGAATGACAATATCCTTTACAACAATGTCTTCATATGTTCTTAAAAGAATTTCCTGATCCTTATATTTTAAATATTCAGGCATACCACCAGTGGACATAAATTCTTCAAAAGCATTACGAATGATAACTTTACGTTCTGTTTTATACAAATCCTCCTTTTTATGATTAATGCCTTTAAAAGTTAACAATTCTTTGAAAGAAAACGGATACAGGTCAATCCGAAGGTTTCTACCAGTAAGTTTCGTACCAATCTCCCGGCTTAAAAGATGAGCACTTGAACCAGTTATAAAGAATTTAAAACCCATCTCCTGAAACCGTCTCACAAAATATTCAAATCCATCAACATTTTGGATTTCATCGAGCATAAACACTTTCTTTTTTCCAAAAAGAGATAACAATTCTTCATATATCGTGTTAAATTCAGAAGCATTAAAATCCCGTAATCGTTCATCCTCAAAATTAACATAAAAAAAATCTTTATCATTGTAATGATTCTTGATGATTTGTCTAAGCAAGGTTGATTTTCCACACCTCCTGAGACCAGAAATAACGATAACGTGCGGAAGATTAATTACTTCATTAATTCTTTTCATTGCTTGACGAGGAATACCGGGATCCTTGCCTAAAATGAATTCACGTTGGTCTAAAAGGACTTCTTTAACTAGCTCTTTACTGATCATCAAAAGACACATATGTCTAATCGTTTTTATATGTTTTCATTTTAAATGAATAAAAAATACAAAAAGTTTTCATTATGAATGAAAATAATTGAACTAAATTAATATTCATAATAAAAACCGATGATTTTTTACGTAGTGTAACAACACTTTATTTCCATAACAATGTTGCAATCTTTTTAAGATCAAATAATAATACATCTTCCTGGTCTGCAACTTTTTTAAGACTTTCAGTAAAACCGTTTTTACTAAACAACGCAATGGATTCATTTCGCTTCTTATTCTTCCATCTTACCTTTTCTTTCTTTTCAAGTAATTGTTCATAAATTCCTCTAGGCATCTTTTTATTTTGCCATTTACACTCACCAAAAAGAATCTTATTCGATTGGGGATTAATTGCAACAATATCTATTTCGTCTTCTTTATACCACCAAGATCCAACCTTTGAAAATTGAAACGTATCTATTGATGGGATGAGTTTCATAACAATGTCTTCAAAAATTGGACCCATATATTCAGGATATTGATTCTTAAAAAAATGAGATATCTCTGAAGGATTTTCTTCGATTTCCTCCCGGTAAGGATATACATAACTTAACCAGAAACGAAAATAATTATCAGTAACTTTATACAAAAAATTTCTTTTTTTAGATGGCATAGTAACAGGATATGTTTTACGGACGAGATTAAGTGTTTGTAAAACGGAGATATACTTGTTCATATTTGTTATATCTACCATTGACTGTTTTGAAATATCAGTTAGCCTCGTTGCTCCATCAATCATTGCTTTCAAAATATTAAAATAGGTATTAGGCTCCCGCAATTCTTCTTTTAAAAGTATTTCTGCTTCCTGAAAAAGAAGATTATGCTTGTTAAAAAAAGTGTGTTCAACATTCTCATAAAAATCTCTCTTTGGACTAAATTCATTAAGATAAAAAGGGATACCTCCTAATGCACCGAAGGTTCGAAATAAATTTATTGCGTTATATGCTGGAAAAAAATCTTGTAGGTACTTAAGTTTTAATTCCTTAATGTTCATCTGACTTGATCTTCGCCCATATAATGGGCTTTTATAGGAAAGAACTTCTGTTTCCATCATAGAAACTGAAGAACCAGTTAAAATCAATAAAATATTTTCATTTTTTAACACTTCATCCCAAACACCCTGAAATACAGAAACAATTGGTTTATATGATTCAATAAGGTATGGAAATTCATCAATGATAAAAACAAATTTTTCAGAAAAATTTTTATTTTCAACAATATTTTTAAATAAACTTTCAAAATCTTTTGTTTCTTCAAGATAGATATTAAATTTTTTTGAGAATTTCTCTCTAAATCGGTTAATTTCCATTGGAATTGGTTCTTTTCTAGCAAGAAAATAAAAATGATTTTTATCCTTAGCAAACTGTTTTATCAATTCCGTTTTTCCAATCCGCCTCCGACCATAAATAATGATAAATTCAGATTGAGAAGAATTGTATCTTTCATTTAGATTATTTAACTCATCAACCCGATTTATAAATTTTAGTAACATAATACTTAGTAATACAATACTATAAAATAAAGTTTTGCTTTGTTCTCCACTAAAAAAGATAAAAATGGTTAAATGAAAACTACACTGTTTCAACCAACAACATTTTGTTCCATGTCAATATCTTCTTCTTCAAAACGATCAAGTCTTAATCGTTTTAACACAGAAGATTGCTTATCATGAGCAATATACTCGGCCAGCATATTAGATGCCATTGGAGAAAGCATAAATCCATGACCACTAAACCCATGACAATGCACAAAACCAGACACAGTACTATCCTCGCCAAGAATAGGACGAGCATCAGGAGTTACATCATAATAACCAGTCCAATGCCGAAGCATGTTAATATCACGTAAGGCGGGAGCATAGCGAGTAAGCGTTTCAGACATATGTTGAATAAATGAAAACGTTGGCATCTCATAAAATCCAGCTCTTTGCTCTGGAATTGGAATGCCACCAACAATGTTTCCTTCTGGTTGCTGACTAAAATAAATCCCATCCTTAAATGAGATCACCATTGCTTTGAACAACGGTTCAAGTCGTTCAGTTGCAAGTACTTCCTTTCGAAATGGTTTATTCGGAATCAAAATACCAACCATTTTTGCAATCTCAGAAGACCAGGCTCCAGCTGCATCCACCACCCACCTTGTTTTTACTGATCCCTTATCAGTAATTACTTCAGAAACCTGATTATTACTCGTTTTAATATTTTTTACTAGTGTATGTGTATGTATAGTTGCACCGAGTTGTTCAGCTGCATGTGCATATGCAAATGTGGTCTTAAACGGATTTGCATGACCATCCGTTGGACAAAACGTTGCACCAACAGAATCCATACCCTTAACATCAAGCACCGGAACAATATCCGTGATCTCATCAACAGAAACCATAGAAACATCAAGCCCAAGAGATTTCTGCATCTTCACATTCTTTTTAGATTGCGCTAATTCCTCCTCAGTATGATTAATAATGAGATATCCACCTTGACTAAATTCAATATCCATACCAAGCTCATCAGATAATCCTTCAAACATACGCACACTTTGAATCGCTAATTCCGTATTCTCCTTTGTCGACCATTGCTGACGAATCCCAGCACCACAACTCCCTGTTGCTCCACTACTCAAATACTTTCGTTCAAAAACAGTAACATCGATTCCAAGTTTAGATAAATAATACGCAATCGCACAACCATTCACCCCTCCACCAATGATTACCACATCAGACTGTTCACTCATCCTAAATCACTCCCGATCCTTAGATTGTTTTTTCTTTTTTGATTCAACCTTTAACTTAGATAGTGATCCAAGAGAAACGGGAACAAGTGGAGGACGAAACGTGGGAAATGATTCCTGTTTAACCTTTTCACCAGTGACTTGTTCCAAGATTCGTTTCACCAATGGCAAACACACTCGTCCTTGACAAGGACCCATTCCAATCCGAAGCTTCCGCCGTAACTCCTCTAAATCAGTATAACCCTCATGAATGGCTTCAACAATTTCTTCTTTAGTTAGATCCTCACATCGGCAAACAATCGTTTTCTTAGTCACCAGTATCACTCATCCTGATATGACGAACAATCATCAAATCCTTAGCATCAAGTTGAATAGTAACAACCATGGTCTTACCTTGTTTACTCACCCGTTTCACCCGTCCTTCACCAACCGTTTCACCATTCCGATCAATAGTATCAACCACATCACCTTTTTTAGGAACTGGTAAAAACTCGTAAGGAAGCGTCAGCAATCCACGATCATCTTGTTTTTTCACCACAAAAATCGCAAGTCCCGGGCACACACCAACACACTGACCACACGCAATACATTTATCGTAATCAACAACTGGAGGCGCATTAATATCCTTCATACTTATCGCATTCACCGGACAAGAATCAACACAAGGATTACACGGGATTTCTTGAATACACTCAGTGATTGCTACACCTTTTTCTAATTGTTTTTCAGAAGGAAGACGTAAATCTTTAACAGATAACACACCACTTCGTTCATACTCTTTCATTGATCCTTCCCCCACATGGATAAAATTTTTTGTTTTGCAATTCGTGGTTTTTCACCAAAAGGACCAGCCCGTAACCTGGCAAGTTCAAGACTAAATCGGTCAAGTAACTCTTTAGCTTCATCTTCAGATACATTACCCGATTGTATGGCAGCAGCAACACCCGCGATCTTTCCTTCGATCATCGCAGTACTTGCTTCTTCAATACCCGAACTATCCCCAGCTACAAAAACCCCTGGAACACTTGTTTGCATGAATTCATCATGAAGAGCAACAAAACCTCCAGCTTCAGCAATCGTACTCATTTGCACACCAAGTTGGCTTAACAAACGTGTAGACGGCGTCAATCCCACTGCTAAACAAACCGTATCACATTCAATTGTTTCTTCACTACCTGGGATTTCCTGCCAATTCTCATCAAGTTTTACTACCACTGCAGATTCAACATGATCCAATCCCTTCACTTCCTTAATAGAATGACGCGTGTAAATAGGAACACCACACCGACGTAATTTTGCGGCATGCACATGATATCCTCCAATAATTGGAGCTGCTTCAACCACTCGGTCAACAGTAATTCCTGCTTGAAGTAACTGATAACTCACAATCAGACCAACGTTACCAGCACCAACCATAAGCACCTTATGACCCGGTTTCACCCCATACACATTCATTAGCGTTTGCACTGCACCAGCACCATACACACCAGGAAGATCATTACCCGGAAACAACAACATGTTCTCCATCGCACCAACCGCAAAGACCACCGTTTTAGTTTGTATTTTTACAATACTGCTTTCATATCCTTGTCGTTTAGAAACAGCAAACGTAAACAGATCAGAAGTCGTATCTTCATAAAAACCAAACACGGTTGACTCAAGGAACACTTCAACATGATCATGATCATTTACGACTTCCTCAAGTTCTTCTGCAATAGAAATACCCCGAGTTCCCGCGTTTTCTTGTTTCGATCCAAAAAACTTATGCGTTTGCTTGATCAACTGTCCACCAAGACGCTGATTCTCATCAACAAGTAACACACGTGCACCTTGATCAGCTGCTTGAATCGCTGCCTCAAGACCCGCAGGACCACCACCAACAATTAACACATCAACCACACGAACCTCTGCATCATCTGAATGATCCTTTTTTGTCCCTTTCGGCCAAGAAGCAAAGGTATCTTGCGTTTCAACAGATACATCGTTTGTTAACGGTGCGATACACGTTCGTACATTAGGAATGTCATTTACTCGCATCAAACACGATGAACATTTCCCAATCCCACAAAAAAAACCGCGAGCACGATGAAAACGAAGACTTTCACTAAACTTCACAATACCATTTGCATGTAATGCAGCAGCAATAGTATCATTACTATACCCAGTCATTTTCTTTCCATTAAATGAAAACGTGACCGGTTGGTCATGATGAAACGAAAGGATCGGATGATTCTTTATTCTCAAGAGCTACCCCCAGCCAACAGATATAAAATCGTGGTATTTAAAGATATATAATCCAATGAAAAAATGAATGAATAATGAATAAAAAAAACAAAGAAAAAAAATGAAAAAAAAAGATGAAACGTTATTTCACTTGTACATCACGAATATTATGATGCCGTTTAGCTAGTTTCCTGATTAGTTCGATATTCCGGCCGCCTTTCCCGATCAATCGTGATTTTTCACTCGCATTCACACTGACTTGAGCAACCGGTTCACTATCATCGCCAGAAAGAGTTACAGATTCCACTTTATACGGTTTACAAAGATTCTGAATGAACCTGCTACGATCATTATCTTTTTCTACAAACTTAATCGTTTTTTTAAACACATTCCGTAATCGTTCCAAATTCTTTGCTTTTTTACCAATCGCTGCCCCAAGCTGACCTTTCCGAACAACAAACACTAACAAATCATCTTCTTGAACACAATCAAGGATATCCACATGAATCATTTGCGTGGCCATGCGAATGTACTTCATCGTCTCCGTTGAAAGCTGAATATCTCCCATAAAAAAACATTACCTTTGATTCACGAGTTGATTAATATTTACGCCACCGTCATCAACAACTGCAAACATGGAAACTGCATACATCTTCCCACAAATCGATCCAAGTTCAACACTGCTTACTTTTGCTTGATAAATTGAAACATTTTGTTTCTCTGCAAGATCACTTACTTCATCGATAAATGGACAATTCTTAGAAAACACCACAAGTTTAGCTTTTCCATCTTTAATCGTTAACCGTGTTTGCCGATTACCAAAGATAACTGTTCCATTTTTTACCATGTTCTTAAATGCTTTTTCCACATCAACCATTATTACTTCACTCCTTTTTCTTTTGTGTTTTAGTCCGTTTCATCGCAAGTTCAACAGCACCAGTTCCAAGATTCACTGGTTGCCCAACAATAATATTTTCTGCTACTCCTTCAAGTAAATCTGATTCACCACGTCTACTCGCATGCAATAAATGATTCACCGTGATTTCAAAAGCAGCTCGAGAAAGCACACTGGTTTTCTCACCACTCACCCCATGCCGACCGATCGCTTTGATCTTTCCATCAGAGGTCATCACATCAGCAACAAGCATAATATGACGTTTATCAACATTTAATCCTTGTTCAGAAAGCGTGTTATGTGCTTCTTGAATAATCATATTCCGTGCTGCTTCAACACCCAGCACTCGACCAACCGCCCGGATATCATTTGTGGTAGTTCGATACGGATCAATGCCTTCAATATCAAGAACTTTTTCTAAATTACTTCCTTCACTGTAAATAACGTATCCTTCACCCGGTTCTTTCCGAATAATGATCCGTTTGATCCCATTGACCCCTTTCACTTTTAAACTTTTTAATTTTTCAGTAATATCAAGTAAACTTTTAAAACTCGGTTGATCCAAACTCACCATAATCGTCTTATTCTTCTTTTCAGTCACATCCGTTTTCCGGATCTTTTTCATCGCAGCCACAAGTTGTTTAACCGTAATCCCTTTATTCTTCAAACTTTCCAGATCAGGTTTCACCGCAATCATTAGATTCGTCAGATCCGTTTCAATCTCAGCAATATCATGCAACTGCGTGATCTCGATTTGATTCGCAACATCCTTTGCTTTTTTTGCATCATTCCGATGTTCTTCATCTAAATAAATATTCATCATTGGCGTAGATGGGGTGGATCTGGCATCCACAATCTCGATTAATCGAGGTAACCCAAGAGTCACATTGATCTCAGCGACACCAGCATAGTGAAACGTACGCATAGTATTATGTGTGATAACACCATCAAATGTTGTAAATGTTTCAAGTCCATCAACAGAGAGATCATAAACATATTCATCAACAGGTTCAACAAATGAGATCTCTCGGATTTCATCCCAGACAACATCACCGTTCAACATGTTTCTTAAAATGTTCAATTCATCCTTGATATCAACACCTTTTTCATTTGAAATCGTTTCAAATTCTTGCAAATACTTAGAAAGTGTTGTTCTCCCAATTCGTTGTCTTTTGGTGAAATTATTAACTAACCTTTTAGGAACTCCTATTTTTTTAGATATCCTGACAAAAACATCACCGAAACCAGGGATCATATCAATGATATCATATGATTTATGATGAACGGAAGCAAGTTTATGTAATGTTACAAGTTTTTCATTTTTCTTGTTAATATCTGAACCAATTTTTTCCAAGAATACTGGCGCATAACGGTAGGAGATTGCTAACTGATGTTCATTTCCTTTGGTGTGTTTGCTACAAAAAATCCCAAGTCTATTTAAAAGAAGAGCGATTCCATCGATAAGTTCCTTAGAAGAGGATGATGCTCTAATACATTTTCTTTCAACACTGATAGATCCATCTCCATCAAAATAGCCTTTCAGAAGACCACAGACGTAGTCTTGATTAGCACTAAATGCAAAATCAGGCACTTTTTTCTCATGGGATCCAGTATTACATGATTTTTTCATAAACATTGATAAAAGAGAGGAATTAATACGAATATCATGACCGTTTGTAAAACCTCTATCATTATCATATTCATTAAAGGTTAAATCATATTCTTCTGCAAAACGCCGGACATTTGATAAAAACTTTTCATCAACATTAGATATTGAAGTATAATATTTCGTGGCATTTCCTTCAGCTAAATACGCTCCCGTAAACCAGCCAACTGAATAAGATAATCTCATGTTTTTAGGCAATGGTCTTTTAGATGGATATGGATAAATGAATTCATCCTTTTCAAATGCATGATCCAAGGTATTGATCTGTAAATAATTTCCTAAATCAAGTGCATGAACACAGTTTTCCGTTAGTCTTTTTAACACTGGAATACGGTCTCCAACCGTTAGATCTTTCCCAGCTATTGGTATAATTTCATTATTTGACCGTATCACAAATGAATGTGCATCAGTCGCCCGTATTGATCTTCCGGATCTCGTTTTGAGTCTAAGAAGCCTCTGAGGACTTTCATGCCTACTACATGAAATAATCCTCTTCCATTCAATTTTTTCGTTTTGATTCAAACTTGGAACATAAATCTCTTCATTAGGTGATAAATCACATACTTCTGATTTATGAATGTTATTCACGGTATGATTTTGCATCACTGAATCAACAAATTCCCCGATTTCACATATCCTAATTCTTTGATTCTGCTTAACAATAATTTTTTCATCATACGGGACAGACATCTGAGTACCGGGTTCACCAATACTTTGCGCACCAACAATCCCACATGCTTCAGAAGGATCAATCGCATTTGCTTTGTAATCCGTGACTACTCGCTCAACAATCGTACCGATTTTTTTTGCAGGAATCTTTTTTCCAACGATTTCACTTACCAGTTCCTCAATAATGTTAATTGGAAGAAATTGATCACCAAGACTTTTCTTAATAGCATCTAATGCTTTTTTTTCAGCAGGACTTCTTTTCTTCTTAGGCTTTTCTTGCTTAACCGTTTTCTTTTCTTCAGATGATTTCTTAGATTTCGTGGTTTTCTTTTTAGAAGAAGCAGTTTTCGTTTTCTTCTTTGTAGTTTTTTTAGCCTTACTCTTTGTTTTCTTCGCTGATTTCTTGGTTTCCTTTACTTCTTTCTTAGCCGCATCCGCCGTAGTAGTCTTCTTAGTTTTCTTTTTTGTTTTCTTAGTTGCAGCTTTAGAATCTTTTTTGGTTGAAGGCTTTTTCTTTGCTGTCTTCTTTGCTTTTTTTGCCGCCATCCTCTTATGCCTCCTCTAAAACTTCTTCAATAATCCGATCAACATCCACTGATCTTCCATTAAGACTTCGCGTTGGATCAATGCCATCTTCACCATAAATAAACTGAATGATCTGCCCGCCAGCTTGGCGAACCGTTCCATCCTTTTCCACTTTCACATCTTCAAGTGCATTGATCAACCGCCGTTGCATGTATCCAGACCGAGACGTTCGAACTGCAGTATCCACCAAACCTTCACGACCACCCATTGAGTGAAAGAAATACTCCGTTGGCGTTAATCCTTTCTTATAACTACTGCCAACAAATCCTTTTGCTGAAGCACCAAGATCACCTTTTTTGAAATGCGGAAGCGTTCGATACTGATATCCTCGACTGATTCGTTCACCACGCACTGCTTGCTGACCAACCAATCCAGACATCTGCGATAAATTCAGCATACTTCCACGAGCACCAGACTTTGCCATAATCACTGCACTATTCTCAAGTCCAAGATGTTCACCCGCGATTTCTCCTGCCATATCACGTGCTTTACCTGTTACTCGCATGATCTCCATTTCAAGGGTTTCCTCAATACTACGACCCGGGAGTGATTCCAGTTCACCTTGTTCATAAGCCTTTACCAGTTTTTGGATTTGCTTCATCGCATCATCAAGGCCTTCAGCGATTTTATGCTGTGCTTCATCAGGAATATCCTCATCTTCAATACTCGTGGTAAATCCAAACATGGTGGCAACCGCGATACCAAGCCGGGTAGCATTATCAATGAACGCTCTGCCTGCATCCATGCCATGATCACGGATCACCCGATCAAGTATACGGCCTTTAAATGCACCAATACTATTCTCATCAATCGTACCCTGCAATAACCGTCCATTCTTAATGATTACAAATGCTTCTTCACTATCTAAGTTTTCATAGGTTTTTGATTTAAATTTAATAGTTAGATCATCAGGAAGAATCGTACTAAAGATATCTCTGCCTAAAATGTATTTCTGACCATCTTCCTTATGAATATCAATATCGCCATGATACTGCACAGCTCCAAGTAAATAAGAAGCAACCTCAATCGGAACTTTTCGTTCCTTGTTGGTTAATAAGAACACACCAGAGATGATATCATGAATACCACCAATAATCGCACCACCAAAACGAGGAGATAAAATATTTTCTTGCACTTTCATTAAAATCTCAGCTTCAGCTTTAGCTTCCTCACCTTGGATTACATGAAGATTCATCTCATCTCCATCAAAATCAGCATTGTACGGTGGACACACACAAAGATTAAACCGAAACGTTTTTCCCGGTACCACACGAACACGATGAGCCATCATACTCATCCGATGAAGTGAAGGTTGCCGATTGAACAACGCTAAATCACCATCCATCATCTGCCGTTCAATAATTGATCCAACTTCCAGTTTATCAGAGACCATCTCAGCGTTACGATCAGAAATCTTAATACGTCGTTTAATCCCACCGATGTTTTTGATCACATAATTCACACCAGGAACATACTCAGCAATGTTATCCGGTGCATATTTCTGGGTGATCATTTCCTTACACCACTCAATATTATGCGTGGTCACCCGAACAGGAATAGTAAGTTCTTCAGCGACCTTAATCGGAATACCAATCTCATTAATACTCAAATTTGGATCTGGACTAATCACCGTACGAGCTGAGAAATTCACTCGTTTACCCGAAAGATTACTACGGAATCGTCCTTCCTTACCCTTTAACCGTTGCGCAAGTGTTTTAAGCGGCCGACCAGATCGATGCCGCGCTGGTGGAATACCACTAGTTTGATTATCTAAATACGTGGTCACATGATACTGCAGTAGCTCCCATAGATCCTCGACGATCAACTGAGGAGCACCAGCATCACGATTCTCTTGTAACCGTTGATTAATACGAATAACATCCACTAGTTTATGGGTTAAATCATCCTCACTACGCTCCCCTGATTGAAGGGTAACAGACGGTCGAACCGTTACTGGAGGAACAGGAAGAACAGTTAACACTGTCCACTCCGGTCGAGCAGCTTTTACATTAACATCAAGTAATGGAAGATCTTCATCACGGATCTTTTCAAGCCATTCCCGTACTTCAGACGGCGTAAGCTTCTTTCCATTCTCTCGAAGCGTGGTAGGTTTATCAAGTTCGATCTTTCCAACCTCACGACCACAATGCGGACACTTCGAAGATTTCCTTGCATCTTTCACGATCTGTTTATACAAATAGGTTTTCTGCCGTCCTTCACGATCATAATTCTTGATTTCTTCAAGAAAATCCTCACGTTCCTTCTTCGTTAACAACAAATGACCGCAATCCCTGCAAGTCGACCGTAAGGAATCACGAATGATCTTCACATGACCAACATGAATAACTGGCATAGCAAGATCAATATGACCAAAATGCCCAGGACATTTATCTTTTCCAACCCGTTGACCACAGGTCTTACAGCGAAGCCCAGGCTCAATCACACCCATGCGAGGATCCATCAATCCCATAGCAATAGGAAATCCATCATCATCATAGGTATCAGCAGTAATCACCTTTGTCGCACTCATCTTCCGAAGTTCATTCGGTGATAACAAAGAAAAGTAAATTTCACCTATTTTTTTTGTGATACTATTAACTCGTTCCATACATAACCCTACCAAATAATTAAACTAATGATTCAAGTTTCATCCGTGGCGCAATACCAAGTGATTTCAATTCATCAAGTAACAATTTGAACGCATAACTCATCTCAAGCGGATACACATTCGCTTTATCACCACACACTGGACAACGCAAGCGTCCATGTCGATCCTTAATGGCAATATGTCCACACGTGTTACACACATATTTAACCGTTAGATCCGATTCATCAAGCAACCGGTCCTTAATCACCATCGAAGCACCATGACCGATCAAACAATCACGTTCCATCTCACCAAACCGAAGACCACCCTCACGAGCACGCCCTTCAGTTGGCTGACGAGTAAGGATCTGAACTGGACCACGACTTCGCGCATGGATCTTACCAGCAACCATGTGATGTAATTTTTGATAATAAATACAACCAACAAAGATATCAGCTTCTAACGGTCGACCCGTGGCACCATCATACAAGGTTTCTTTTCCATGATGTTTAAACCCGTTCTGAATAAGTGCTTCTCGTAATGTTTTTTCAGGTTCGCCACTAAACGCCGTACCATTCACGAATCGTCCTTCAAGCGCACCAACCTTTCCACCGATCATCTCCAACACGTGACCAACGGTCATACGACTAGGGATACCATGAGGATTTGCGATAAGATCTGGACTCATCCCAAACTCATTAAACGGCATATCTTCCTGCGGAACGATATGACCAATGACTCCTTTCTGCCCATGTTTTGAAGCAAATTTATCACCAAGTTCAGGAATTCGTTGCTCACGAACCTTGATTTTCACCATACGACTTCCATTCACGGATTCAGAAAGCATCACCTTATCAACCGTTCCCCCTTCACCATGTTGTACCGTAACTGAGGTTTCTCTTCGTTTTTGAGGTGTAAGAAAATCAGTTGGTTCCTCTAAAAACCGGGGAGGAGATGTTTTACCAACTAACACATCACCACCACGCACTTTACATTCCGGTGAAATAAGACCATCTTCACTCAAATTCACATACGCATCTTCACTTCGTACACCCCGACATTCAGGATCGGGGATTTCAAAATGATCCTCTTGACCACCAGGATACCGTTTCTCTTCACTACTATACGTTCTAAAAAACGTACTGCGAGCAAGACCTCGCTCAATACTTGCCTTGCTCATGATCAACGCATCTTCCATATTGTATCCTTTAAAAGAAGCCACCGCAACAACAAAATTTTGTCCAGCGGGACGCTGTTGGAACTTAATATATTTCGTCGCATGCGTACGCACCATTGGAGCTTGTGGATAATGCATCAAATGTTCCCGAGTATCAGGACGAATTCGATAGTTTGACGATCCAAAACCAAGAGATTGCTTACCCATCCCTGCACCCATGGTAATACGAGGTGACGAATTATGCTCAGGATAAGGAACTAATGAAGAACCAATTCCAAGGATGACCATAGGATCAAGTTCCATATGCGTATGATCAGAAGTGATATGATCCTCGCCAAGAGCAATTAACGTGTTTTCCTCTTCTTCTGCATCAATATATTCAATTAATCCTTCATTGATAAGATCCAACCAAGTCTTATTTCCCTCTTCAATACGTTTCAAATAAGATTCAGTCGCAAGTAATTTTCCTTTTTCAACAACGGCAAGTGGTCGACGTAATCGACCTGAATCACAATTCACAATCACATCATTTTCATCTTCATAAAACGCAACATTAACCTCATTATGTAAAAGTCCCTTCCGCCGGCGATCTCGCATTTTATCCACAAGTTCAGCACCATTCGGATGCACCCCAATAAGATCACCATTCAAAAACACTCGAGATCCCTTTGCTTTCTTAGAAACTTCATGGATTCCCATGTCTTTAAGCACACTTTCCACTTCATTTTCAGGGAATCCCTCACTAATCTCAACAGTTAACGCAAGATTCTTCACTAAACCACAATTTGGGCCTTCAGGAGTCTCATTAGGACATAACCGACCCCATTGTGTGGAATGTAAATCACGGGCTTCAAAATGAGGTTGCGATCGAGTTAATGGAGACGTAACACGACGAAGATGACTCAGTACAGCGAGATTACTCGTCCGATCAAGTAATTGAGAAACACCAGCACGACCACCAACCCAATTACCCGTTGCAAGGGCATGATGAATACGCTGGCTTAACACATCAGAACGAAGACAAGAACTAATCTTGATTTCTTTTCCCTTCGCATGAATCCGTTCGATCTGATATTTCAAATCTTTACATAATGCAGTAAACGAAACCCGGAATAAATCTTCCATCAAATCTCCAGCAAGTTTCAATCGTTTATTCGCATAATGATCCTTATCATCTTCTTCTCGTTTATCAAGTGCAAGTTCTAAAACAGCCATTCCCATCCGAGCCATGAAAATAGCTTTAGTGATACGATCATCAGGATCATTACCAAGATGAGGTAACAAATTACGATCCATCAACGTTTCAACACGTTTGATCCGGTATTCCTTAGCTTGACCACCAGCAAATTTTTTTCCAAGATAAGCAACTGCTTCATCCTGGCTAGTAATACCATATTCATTCGCGCATTCTTCGATGTTAGCAAGCACAAACGTATCCATTTTAGGATCAACACTGATTACATCAACGATTTCTTCATCACGTTCCATCCCGAGAGCACGAAGCAAAATCATTAATGGGATTTGACCATAGGTTGTTGGAAGTGAAACCATTAGCATTCCATTCACTTTCTTTTCCACAACGGTTAATGCACGATATCCTTCCCGTTGAGAAAACACCTTTGCAACTTCGATTTCTCGACCATACCGACGGCTTTTTTCAACAAGTACCCGGTTTGGAGCAAGATCCTCAACAGTAATCAATACCCGTTCTGTTCCATTACTGATAAAATATCCGCCAGGATCTAATGGATCCTCTTGTAGATTTTGTAATTCATGATAATAATCGTCATTGGACAATGGTCGGTCTTTTTCCTCTTCTAATGCTTGTTTTTGAAGATTACACGCTTTTGATTTGGTCATAATAGGCAGTTCGCCTACTTTTACTTCCTCTGGTTCATATTCTACTTCATCTTTGATCGGAATGAATTCAAGATGAAGAGGAGCTTCATAGGTTAGATCACGAAGACGTGCTTCCATTG
This sequence comes from uncultured Thermoplasmatales archaeon, assembly GCA_964414035.1. Lineage (GTDB taxonomy): Archaea > Thermoplasmatota > E2 > DHVEG-1 > DHVEG-1 > EX4572-165. The sequence goes on from CAYPUK010000086.1 coordinate 20,946, forward strand.
GAGTGAGGGGTCTTTCTGTTCCATCTGCTTCTTTCACCACGGGTCGCCCAACACGAATACGGCCGAATTTGATTTTATATCCTTCGATTTCAGGATAAATATAACCGCGTTCCATTTCTTCCTGTTGACCGATGACTGTGCTATCTACAATGTTCTGTAACCGACGATTCAAAAAATCATTGTACGAGGCAATCTGGTGATTTACAATACTTCTATCTTTATAAAAAGCATCAACGAGTTCTCTCATTTTATAATACACCTAATCATTTACTATCTTCAACTACTAAACGATACGCCGTTGATTCTTTAGCAGTATCACTCTCTCGAGTAATCTTTACGATTTCACCTGCTTTTGCACCGATGGAAAGCGCGACAGGATCAGTAGTTAACATTTTAGGGAGTTGGCTAGGGTCAATATCGTATTTAGTTAAAATTTGCTGTTTTTCCTTCTCTGTTAAAATCACATGATCTGGAACCAATTCATGTCTAGTGATATTTTTAAGAGGTTCAATTTTTTTCTTTTTTGCCATATGGTAAGGAATCCTCCTGAGGATGTTTAATGGGATCTTTGATGGATGAACGGGCCTGAAGGGATTCGAACCCTTGGCCACCTGGTTAAAAGCCAGATGCTCTGCCTAGCTGAGCTACAGGCCCATATGTTTTTTGAAGCATGACTCTTTTTAAGAATCACGTAAATGACTTAATATATTACACGCTCTTCATCATTATTATTGAATAGCCTACCCGGTATACTGATTCCTGTATTTATACGTTGTGGGATGTAGGCTTTTTTCCCTAGGATTTACTCACGGATTAATCTTGGTTTTTTAATGTTAGAAATCTGGTGTATATGACGAATGAATTTTTTTGGATAATGGTGAGAGAATAAGTTGATTTATATGTTTTTTAAAGGTGATTTCATAATCTTCAAATAATGGATTTCTCCCAAGAAGAACGGGTATATCCTCCCTGGTTGATACGTGAATCTCTTTTTTTGGGTACATAGTATGATATTTTTCCTTTCCAATGGCCATATCTACTTTTGTCTTGTATAACGAAGCTGTTCCACCGGCAGTATCCACATCACAGGCTTGTTCTAACGGTAATCCAAGAAATGTTGCAATTGGTAAAGGGATAACGATGAAATCCCCTCCGGAATCAAGTAATGCTTCAATAAGCGGTGTTTTCCGGTCATTATGTCGAAACCGTACTGGAATGATTGGATAATCATTATAATCAAAAATAAGTTGATTGGCTGTTTTCATATGTTATTATTCCATTCCCATGTTACTATGATGCGTTATCTTACGTCTATTTTTGAACGTTACTTTTTATTATGAATGTGGATTGTGTTTTTGAATGTTTTCCACAATCATTTGTAAATGCTTTTCTTTTTTTTCTAAATCGTTGATCAATTCCTTTAGATCATGTTCAAGATATTCTTTTGTGTATTTTTTGATTTCATGGTTTTGTTTCTGATTGAGTTTTGCCATCATGCAATTGAAAATTTCTGCATTTGATCGTCCACAAGGTTCTTTGCATTGTTTACAAAATGTTTCCTCATAAGAAACGATTTCAGTTTCATTACTTACCAATTGATTGATATGATGCAGATCTTCAATTGCTTTTGTTATGTCCATTTTTATGGATGAAATGTCTTGGATGAGTTGTTGTGCGGGATATTGTTGATATGACATCTGGTTTTTCACTTTTGAAACTATTCTTACTTCATTATTTGTCGAGTAATGTTTCTCTAGGTGTCATTTTTTGAAAAATTTTTGATATTTTAATGCTATCATTTGGATATTTTCCTTCTGGAAATTTTTCCTGAGCTAATTTGAGCATATCTTCAACGTTAGCGCTATGATCGATGATTTCATCGTTGAAAAGAAGAACCCATTCACCATCAGTTAATTCATTGGTGTTATCCCTAAGTGTCATATAAGGAATTGATAGCAAGTGTTGTTTTATAAATATTGTGTGTACCGATGCATCGTTTTTTACTCGGTTTAGGGTGTTGCTGACTAAGTATTTCTACAAAAAGAACTGTTGTCTCATCGAATCAACTGTTTTTTTGTTCATAATTGCCTTTGACCAGTAGAAAAAATCGTGCTTAATCGAAAATTATTTAAAGTATAACTTGCAAGTACTATGTGGTTTTATCCAATTAGAGAATGTTTGAACATTCATTAAAATGGAAAATGCAGGAAGAGGCTATGCTATGACTATTATAACGCTTGAAAATTTATCAACAGCAATCGCAAACCGTATAGGTATAGACATCGAAGAAGCCAGAAGAGATGCAGGTTTTGTCCTTGACATCTTTGGATTTGATGACCGAGTCATCGATAACGTGTTAGACCCTGAAGATCGACAATTGTTCTATATCTTAGAAGAAGAGGGAATGCTAACTACGGAGAGAGAGGAAACCACCTTATATGATGGAAGAGAATGGCGAACTCATTACTGGCAGATCAAAAAAGAAACCATTCTCCGGTATGCAGACCAAGCAATGCAAACAAATCGAACGGTCATGTTTGGAGATCGCAGACCAATGGATCCCATTAGTGATAATTCAGATGAACATGTGTACCAACAGCTTGATGAAGATCTTTGGACACGACGTATTCCAGAATAAAAATAGAAAATGAACACTCCGTTCAACTGAATAACTCATCTCTATAGAATTATTCTTTTTCTTTTTTTTATCATCATTACAAACATTAATAACACTGTTTTTGTTTCATATCAAAAAAACCAAACAAGTCAACTCTAATTGAAAGACTAAATAATAAATAAGATAAGAAAAAGTTTGGGGAGTTACACATGGCAAAAAGAAAGATCATTTTAAGTTCTGAATCAGTTACCGAAGGCCATCCTGATAAAATGTGTGATATTATATCTGATTCCATTCTTGATGAAGCGCTTCGTCAGGATAAATATTCACGAGTTGCCGTAGAATCAGCAACAAAAAATGGCGGTGTCATGGTCTTTGGAGAGATGACCACCAAAGCATACATTGACATACCACGGGTGGTAAGAGCAGCTATTAAAGACATAGGATACACAAATTCACAATATGGTATCGAATCAGAAACCTGTAGTGTTTGGGTGCAGATCACAGAACAAAGCCCAGATATCTCCCAAGGTGTATCTGAAGGACATGGCTTACATAAAGAACAAGGAGCTGGAGATCAAGGGATGATGTATGGATATGCATCAAATGAAACCAAGGAATTAATGCCATTACCAATAGCTCTTGCTCACAAACTCACAAAAAAACTATCTGATGTTCGAAAAGACGGAGAAATCTCCTATTTACGACCAGATGGAAAATCACAGGTGAGTATCGAATATGATGAGAACGGTAAACCATTACGAGCAGATACCATTCTTGTTTCCACTCAACATGATAGCGGAACCTCTCATGAACGAATCGAAAAAGATATCGTTGAAAAAGTGATCAAACCGGTCTGCAAGAAATGGATTGATCAAGATACCATCTTTCATGTGAATCCAACTGGTGCTTTTGTGCGAGGCGGTCCTTATGCTGATGCAGGACTTACAGGTAGAAAGATTATTGTTGATACGTATGGTGGTGTAGGTCGTCATGGTGGTGGTGCTTTTTCAGGTAAAGATCCAACCAAAGTCGATCGCAGTGCAGCATATGCATGCCGATATATCGCAAAAAATATCGTTGCAGCTGAACTAGCAGATAAATGCGAAGTTCAACTAGCGTATGCAATCGGTGTTTCCAAACCAGTGTCTATTAACATTGATTGTTTTGGCACAAACAAGATTCCTATCGATAAAATTCATTCACTCGTTGAAGATTTTTTCCCATTAACCCCTGGAAAGATCATTGAACATTTTGATTTGCTCAAACCAATATTCACAAAAACCGCAGCATACGGGCATTTCGGTCGTAATGATCCTGATTTCACCTGGGAGAAAACTGATAAAGCAACATTACTTCGAAAAGAAGCAGGATTGAAATAATCCATTCTTTTCTTCATTTTTCCTTTTATTGTTTTGCCTCTTTTTTGTTAATAACATAGATCGTTTCCTATCAATTTAACATATGGATTAATATATAATAAGGTAAAAAAACATTATATATTTAAAGAGGAAGCATTATTCCCCCTTGATATCAAAAAATAATCATCGCCAAGAAAACTGATGGGTGATGAACTGATAATCAAATGACGCTTAAGGAGAATTGCAGCATGGTTGAATTTGAAACGATTAAAGCTGAAGAAGTAAAATTTGGACGAAATAACTTCATTGAAATTTCACGCAAAAAAGCGGTTACAGATAATAACGAAACTGAGTTTATTTCAATAGCACGAGGATTTTATTTAGCAGATGGAGAAAAAGGATGGAAATCATCCATTACATTACCATCTGAAGATGAAAAACGTGAAAAAATAGCTGATCTAATCAAAACGATCTAACAACACATTTTTTTACTTTTTCTCTGAAAGAACTACTCGTTGTAACGATTTACCTTTACCACAAGGAATGGTCTCAAGGATTTTTTCAATAGTATATTTTTTACCAGGTTGCACAGATTCATTAGTACAAAGATCAAAATATGGACAAAGTGTTTCATCACAATCATTTCTATCAAGTGTGATTGCACTTCCTTTAGTATACTTTTTATCAATAGCTGTTTCGATTGGTTGTTCCTCGACTTCAACGACAATAGCGTCTCCTTCATGAACTAAGCAACTGTGTCGTTTATCGCGGACATTCGTGATTTTATATCGATGATGTTGCTTGAGATTAAAACAAATATTTTTCAATTTACAATTCTTACAATCGTTCTGCGGTCCAATAAAAATGAATTCCTCATCTTTTTTTGCTAACTTTTCACCAATAATAGTTATCGATGTCATAATAGACTAAATCACTCCAGTTTTCTTCGCAAGTGTCCGGGCAGCATCTTTTGTTAACCCATGTTCGCCTAAAATGGTATACCGTTCAGGTCGTATCTCTGTGGCTCTAACCAATGCTTCAACGATTTTTTTCTTAGAAATGCCGAGTTCCTCGGAAGTCGTTGGTGCTCCAATCTTTTGTAATGTCTCCTGGATCATCTTCCAATCTCCCCCATGAAGATACATCATCATAATAGCACCAATTCCGCATTGTTCGCCATGTAATGGTAATTGTTTCCGCCGACCTTTCAACATAATACCCGGTCCAAGATGATCAAGCATATGAGAAAACATATGTTCTGCACCAGATGCAGGACGGGTCGATCCAGCAACACTCATAGCAACGCCAGAAACAATCATTGCCTTAACAGCAAACCATACGCTTTTTTCCACATCTGGCTTGATTTCACCGGCATGTTCTATGATTAATTGTGCAGCTGTTTCAGCAAGCACTGCTGCATGACTACTATACTCTTCATGTTTTAACCGATGAGCAAGATTCCAATCCATAACTGCAGAAATATTTGAAACCACATCTGCACAACCCGCTGCAAGCATACGATACGGTGCTTTATTAATAATTTCCGTATCAGCTAGCACGGCCAAGGGACTTGTTGCATTTTTTGACACACTTCCCTTCCGATGTTTTAAGGATGCACGAGGTGATGCGATACCATCGTGTGATGCACATGTTGGAATACTGACAAACGATTTTGAGGTTTCATGAGCAGCAAATTTTCCAACATCAATAACACTTCCACCGCCAACGCTAAGAATAATATCAGGGTCCTCATCTGCAACGAAATTAATTACCGAATTAACTTGATTAATAGATGGTGAAGAAATTTGTTTTTCAGAGACTATGTACTCATTTTTCTTTAAAATTTTGACGATTTTGTTTCCCGCAATCTTTTTTGTTCTTTTATCATAAACTACTAGGGCGTTATCGCCTCGACTTACTCGATTGCAGAGATCTGCAACTTGAGAGATGGTTTTATGTCCTACGATTATCTCTCTGGGAAAAACCATCATCTTAGATTTTGTAAATCGTCGCATTAAGAGAACTGTAAACCATACCATTAATATATTATACTTTCCTTCCCATCTTTTGTCATGAGTTTAAGAGATCTCTTATTAAAAAATCGATTAATAACTATTGGAATTGTTAGCATCATTGCGATAGTTAGTTTTTTTCTTCTTTGGTATCTTTTTCCGGAGATAATATACGATCAATTTATTTGGAAATATTTCTGGGGACCAATCCTTTCAGATGGATTAGATACAACAATGACATATCAGGGTGTTTCCGCTGCTCCAAAGTTTACCCTTGTTTCTGAGATCGTATATGGATTAGTCGTTGCTATGGCATTATATGGATTATATAAGATCCTAAAAAAATGGAAGATTAGTGTTGATTATTCATTTTTCCTCGGGATTTTACCATTTATTATTTATGGGTCTGTGGCCCGTGTCTTAGAAGATGCTCAGCTGTTTACCGAACCGATTGTTTTTTGGTTTGTTACTCCCCTTATTTATATTCAAACACTTTTTTTTGCTCTTCTTGCATTGTTCATCGGCGTTTACCTCCATGATATAAGAAAATTAACAAAATTATCTGTCCAACACATCGTGGGAATTGCTGGCACCCTACTGTTACTTCCCTTTTTGTATTATGTTATTCTTTGGATGACTGGTAACGCATGGGGTGGATCAAATGAGATTTTCACAAACGTGTTTCTTCTAGTCTTGTTGATTTGTTTTGTGATTATGATTCTTGTTTATGTTTTTGCAAGATACGGCCAAAGGGTTTGGAAGGATGCTGCAATTTATTTAGAACCCTTTAATCTTAGTATGATCTTTGGACATCAATTAGATGGAATTGCTAGCTACATCAGTATTTATGATCCTTTCAACATGGGATTACCGGTTTACATTGAAAAACATCCTGCTTCTGATCTGTTAATGCAAATTTGGCCACCATTGTTTCCTATCGTAAAATTTTTCTTGATTTTTGGAATCATTTACGTTCTTGATATATGGTATAAAGAAGAATTGCAATCGCAGAAAATCTTTGTTAATCTCTTAAAAATTGGTATTTTCATTCTTGGTTTTGCACCAGGATTACGAGATTTACTTAGAGTAGCAATGGGGGTATAAATCGTTGAGTCAACGAAGACATCCAGATTGGTTAAAAGTCCCACTTGGTGGCGGTGAACAATATGCAATTGTTCGAAAACAACTTCGAAAAGCAAAGGTTCATACTATTTGCGAAGAAGCAAAATGCCCAAATATCGGCGAATGTTTCAGCAAAGGAACAGCAACATTTCTCATATTAGGAAACAAATGCACTCGTAATTGTAGATACTGCAATGTTACCCATGGTAAAGCTGAACCAGTTGATCCTGATGAACCAAAAAACATTGCTGAAAGTGTTAAGCAATTAGGATTATCCTATGCGGTGATTACCTCAGTGACTAGAGATGATTTAAAAGATGGTGGAGCAACACATTTTTTCAAGACAATTACGGAAATTAAAACTCATAATCCAAACTGTCAAACTGAAGTGTTAATACCTGATTTCAAAGGAGATGCCGATGCATTAGATACGGTTCTTTCTGCCCGACCAGTCGTGTTGAATCATAACATCGAAGTGGTTAAATCATTATTTCCAACTATGCGGCCACAGGGAGATTATCATCAAAGTTTACAACTCCTTAAAAAAAGTAAACAGATCAATCCAAGTATTCCAACGAAATCAGGATT
>CAYPUK010000087.1:0-5676 GCA_964414035.1 uncultured Thermoplasmatales archaeon
ATAATGGAAATGTGTATTGTATTGATGCTGACAATGGTGAATTAATATGGCAAAAAAGATTACCGGGTAAAGTTTCTTCTCCAGTTGTGAATAATTCTAAACTCATCATCGAATGTTTAGATGGAAATGTGTATTGTCTCGATAAGAATTTAGGGGGAATTTTGTGGAAAACGCAACTGAGCATCGATGTTCTTTCAACACCAATTGTTGTTGATAATCATATCTTTGTGAGAAATTATTGTTTAGATCTTTTTACGGGCGATATCATCTGGTCTTCGGATGTGGGGATTGTATTATTATCTTCTCCAACCTTTTTTGAGGATAAGGTTTACATTGGTTCCCTCGATGAAAAAATGTATTGTTTAAGTGCACATACTGGCGAAAAGCTGTGGAGATTCTACACGGGTAGTATGACGTATGAAACTGCTCCATCTGTAGCTTATGGCAATGTTTATGTTGGGAATGCGTTTGGTTTTATTTATTGTGTGAATGCTACTTCTGGTGAGAGGGTGTGGAGTACAAAAGAGAGTGCTCGTGCTGTTGGTTCGCCAGTAATCTGTGATGAAAAACTTTACATCGGATCAGTAGACAATCATTTGTATTGCTTGGATGCTTTTTCTGGAGAAAAGATTTGGGAGTTTAGTTCAGATGATGATTTCTTTTCATCGTTAGCAATTGCAAAGGATCATATATTTGGGGTTAGTGGGAAAGTTTTGTATTGTTTTGGTGAGAACATAACTCTGAAATCTGATTTGGTATGCTCTGGTAAATTTTCTTTTTCCGATGTGAAACCTAATGAGATGGTTTCTTCTTCTTTTACTGTTGCTAACATGGGTGAACCTTGCTCTGAATTAGGGTGGAAGATTGAATCTTACCCTGAATGGGGTGAATGGAGTTTTAGTTCTTCTGAAGGTATGAACCTTTCTGTTTCTGATGATCCAATAAGAGTTAATGTATCAGTAAGAGTTCCAAATAGTAAGGATCAATCTTTTTCTGGTGAAATAGTTGTGATTAACAAAGATGATCCCTCAGATGTTGAAATTGTAGAAGTTGTGATTAGCACAAATAAAAAGATGGTTAGAATTAGTCCTTTTGTTTTTATGCTTGAAAGATTGATGAAATTGAGCTGCTTTCTCTCTTAACTAATCCTTTTATAAAAAAATTGTTGTATATTTCTATTTAAAAAAATATTAACGATGAAAGGACATTGAAAACTCGTGATAACTTCAGAAAGGATCTAAAATTTCAAAGTAATAATTCAAGTATATTTTTAGTATTGAACCTGACAATTAACCTTTTTAACTTTAAACAGATTAGCCCCCTTGAATTACCAAAGCTAAGAAGCAGTATGAGATTAGGCAATTGTAAAAAAAAACATCTTATTAAGAGATATAGGTTTAGGATGATGGCTGAGAAAAAAAGAATTCATAAAAGAGATGTGTTTGTATTAGTCGTTAGTCTGTTTCTTTTTTGGATTTTACTCACAGTCAATTTTTCTCCTTTTTCTCTTACATTAGGATTTTTTATTTCATTATTCATTGGATTAGCAGCAACAAAATTAACCATTGCAACAGTAGAGGGTAAACGTAAGACGTTTAAGGAATATTTCTTTGCGACTGAACATTTGATAACACTGATTTTTTCAGCCATTTTAAGAATAATCTTAGCAAATATCGAGTTGATTTATCAAGTTATCACCATGGATATTAAACCAAAGATTGTTCGAATAAAGGTTAATCTTAAATCAGATGCCGAATTAACGCTTATCTCTCATTTGATCACCATTACTCCTGGAACCTTGGTCATTGATGTAGAAGATGCAAATGATGAAGAATCATATCTTTTCGTTCATTTCTCGTATCACTGCGCCGCAGATGAAACTTCTATAGAAAAAATTGAAAAAAGTATTGGTAAATGGGATACCCTCATAGGAGCGTTGTTCAAATGATTATATTTATTTATTTACTCATCGGCGTTTCAATATTTACGTTGTACCGGTTAATAATGGGTCCTACCCTTCAAGATGCTTTAGTAGCGTTGAATAGTATCTCCATTATTTTCATTTGTATACTTGTTTTATATAGTATCCAAACGGGAAATCATTTTTTTCTTGATATCGCCATTTCCTTTCTGTTGCTTGATTTTGTTGGCATGATTGCATTCACTAAATACTTAGGAAGGGAGGGGTCAAGATGATGATTGCTATCCATATTCTATCCCTCATCTTCATTTCGTTAGGCTGTGGAGTCATGGCTATAGCCGCATTAGGATTATATCGATTCCCTGACGTCTACATGCGATTACATGCCAGTACTAAAATCAATACTGGTGGAGCAATGAGTATTTTTGTTGGGTTGATGTTACGAACAGGTTTTGATATTCTCATGGTTAAGATCTTTGTGTTGATGATTCTTGTGTTCATCTTAACTCCGGTGGTGTCACATGCTATCGCCAGGTCGGCTCATCTTCAAGGAAAAATACCATTAGTCCCCTTCTTATCACATTGCAAAGAGATAAAGACTTTTGAGAATCCAGGGAGGAAAAAATGATTTTAGAAATCCTTTTGATCTTTCTTGTGATTGCTTCGATTTTTTTTGTTACTGCTAAAACTTTATTAAAATCGTTAGTTTTTCTTTCATTAAACACCTTGTTACTTGTGATAATCCTCTTTTTCCTTCAGGCACCGGATGTAGCAATAACCATGGCCGTGGTCGGAACTGGAGCTACCACTGTTCTTTACCTTTCAGCGATAAAAAAACTAGGAGGATTATAGTGAACAAAGAATCAGCATTCAATATATTTGTTCTCTGTCTTCTGAGTGTGTTTGGTTTTATTGTAATTTCATTTACTCTTCGCAATTATCCTACTTCATTGACTTCGACGATAGCAACTTATTATATTGAACATTTGTCTTTGACTGGAGCGTTAAATACTGTTGTTGCCATTTTGCTTGATTTTAGAGCATATGATACTCTTGGTGAGATTTTAGTGATTTTTGTCACTATATCTGGGATAACCTTGTTGATTCGGAGGAAAACATGACTTCAAGAATCGTGAAAACAGTTTCACGAACGATTATTCCGTTCATCTTTCTTTTTGGGATCTATATCATTATTCATGGTCATCTTTCCCCAGGAGGTGGATTTCAGGGAGGTGTGATCATGGCCATGGGCGTCATTCTGATTATTATCTCATATGGTTATGATATCTTTGGAAATTATTCTAATAGTCTTTCATTAATCGAAACATTGGGCGTAACATTCTTTATTCTCATGGGCCTTATTGGAATTCTTGCTGGAAAAACATTTTTTTCTAGTTTCGGTGCCATCTGGTTGTTAAATATCATTATTGGATTAAAAGTATGTTCAGGAATTGTTCTGTTTTACATGCTTTTTATTAAATGGGAGCATCCACCATGATCAACGGCATTAACATTGGTCTGGTGTTGTTTCTTGTTGGTTTATACGGAATCATAACCAATAAGAATTTGATAAAAATAATTATGTCCATCAGCATTTCAAGCAATGGAATTATTCTTTTCTTTATCTCTCTTGGTTATGTTCAAGGAGGTATTCCACCGATTCTTACAGGTAGCTCACTTAATTTTGTTGACCCCGTACCTCAAGCACTCATGCTTACCATGATTGTGATTAATCTTTGTGATACTGCATTAGCATTAGCAATTATTGTTTGGATTTACAAAAAATTTGGCACCATTAACATAGAGGAGATCACATGATTGCACATATTCCTATCTTGCTCTTAATCACTCCATTATTTGCAGCGGTAGCCGTATCGATACTCAATACGCTTTCAAAAACAAACAAGTTACAAAAGATCGTTACTGCAATTAGTTTAGTTCTTCCCTTTTTTTATTTATCGATTATTTTTCAACGGATTTCCCAAACATCGATTTCTTACAATGTCGGCGGTTGGGAAAAACCCTTTGGTATCACCCTGATCATTGATGAATTATCATTCATCCTTCTTCTTATTGCATCTATTCTTATATTTGTTGCTTTCGTTTATTCATTACAAAACATGAAAAAAGATACAGGTAAATTCTATTTTTTCTTTTTATTATTAACAACAGCGTTAAACGGGATATTTCTCTCAGGGGATTTATTCAATATCTATATTTTCTTTGATCTTACCATTATTTCTAGTTTTATTCTTATCACTTTTGGAGATAAGAAACATTCGCTTAGGGGATCTATTAAATATCTGATTCTTGGCACACTTGCTTCATTGTTTCTTCTGTTAGGTATTGGTTTTATTTATGCTGAGACGGGGGTGTTGAATCTAGAATATTTGCAACAGCGTATTGCCTTGATTGATGTGCAAACGCAAATTGTTATCTTTGCCTTTTTTTTAGCTGCAGTTGGAATTAAAGCTGCCATTATCCCGTTTCATACCTGGCTTGTGGATGCACATTCTACAGCTCCAGTTCCAATCTCTGCATTACTCTCTGGGATTATCGTTAAATCAGGTATTTATGTGTTCATTCGAATTAGTTCGTTTGATTTTAACCTACCTGCATTCAATGAAGTGGTCATGGTGCTTGGTGCAATCACAGCGGTTGGTGGAGTAATTGGTGCATTGATGCAATGGGATATCAAAAGAATCACGGCCAATCATACCATATCTCAGATCGGTTTTATCATTGTAGGAATTGGTGCAGGTTCAACACTTGGACTTGCTGGTGGGATATATCATATGGTGAATCATGCTTTTTTTAAAGCATTGCTTTTCTTATGTGCTGGAACGTTGATTTATACAACTGGATCTAAGGACATTCGGGACTACCGGATTGGTTGGAGCATGCCAATAACTTTCATTGTTTATCTCATTGGTATCTTATCCATTTCTGGTATTACTCCATTTAGTGGCTCGGTGAGTAAGAAACTGATTGAAACTGCGATACACTCACATCAAAGTATATATATGCTGCTTATTCTTGCATCGATGGGGACTGTTACCAGTTTTTCTAAAATCCTTTATTATGCATTTTTTAAACATCCTGCTGATAAAAAGGAGAAAAAAAACGTTCCAGTATCAATGCTTGTGCCCATGATAGTCCTTGCGGTTTTTTGCGTAGTTTTAGGAATTATCCCAGATTTATGGTTGGATGGATTCATCCTTCCTGCTTCATGTCTTATAAATGGATTTGAGATGGTTCCGCAAGTATCATTTATTAATCTATCATCGATTTTGAAAGAATGGGGTATTGTCATTGGAGGACTTTTGCTTTTATTTTTTATTATTCGCTTTTCTACCATTGTTGATTCTCTCAGAATCAAGATTTCAAAAATAGCGGTAAATCAATCCATAATAGTTATGATTATTACATTAATTCTAATTTCAGCATTATTTAATTATTTATCAATATGATGTGTTTAAACAACTGTGGGAATAATTTAGATTTTAATTTATTTGCTAGATTATGGAAAGCTACAAATAAGATACCGTAATACTGGTCACTAACATATGATTTCAGATAAAACGGATGGAAGTTTAAAAAAAGAATTAGGGTTATTTGAAGTATTTGCTATAGCATCTGGAGCGATGATAAGCTCTGGGCTTTTTATTTTACCGGCTATAGCTTATCAGGAAACTGGGGCATCGGTCATCGTTTCATATCTTATTGCAACACTTTTAATGATACCTACTTTACTT
>CAYPUK010000088.1:0-4011 GCA_964414035.1 uncultured Thermoplasmatales archaeon
GGTGGCGAGTGGTGCGGTTCTAATCCCCAAAAAGAATTTTATTAGTTTAAAAAAATATTTGGATGAGGCTGGTGCAACGATGGATATTGTTTCAGATAGACTTTTCATGGAAAATCAGGATTTTGATCAGCTGATCTCAATGGGAAAAAAGAGTAAAACCAAAAAATAATAAAAAGTCTCCCATTTTTTGGGGCAACATTTTAATAGGCATCATTAATTTCCTGTGCTAACATAATTCTTGTTAAAAGGCAAGGAACAACTTTGAATTCATATGCCGTCGTAGCTCAGTTGGTGGAGCACTCGGCTGTTAACCGAGCGGTCGCCGGTTCGAGTCCGGCCGACGGCGTCTATTTTCTTTTTTTGTTTTAATGGCTTTATTTGACTTATTTTTGAAGATAAATTGTACATAATTAGAAGTAAAATTTCATGTTTACTTGACTATTTATGGCACATAGATTATGATATAGCAGGGTCAAAATCAAATTGAAACATTGGTATTTTGATAATAAAACCTGTATCGTAATAACCAAAAATAATCTTTGGCAATACTTTCATTCTACCCCAGTAATTCTGTTGCCATACAACTAGTGAGTTCTCAAAACGAGCATCACGAGCATTATTGATAAAACTATTACGAGCAACGTTATTATTTAACCCCATTAATCCTTCTATGTATAATCCAAAGCCTGAATTGTCTGTAAATGTGTTGTCTTTAATATCACAATAATATTCGCTGGAACCATTTATTATAATTCCACCAGGTTTGAAGTCAGGATAGTAATTAATGAAATAATTTCCGTTTTTACTAATCGTATTATTATATACGTTCAATGAGCAAAGTGAAGCATACAATCCAACATGATCATTACTCGTAATCACATTGTTCTCAATGAAGTGGTCTCCATAATTCAACCATATACCAATATTAAAATTTTTAATTGAATTCAATCGGATTTCCGTGTTAATCTCCGAATATATCCCACAGGTAAATTTGTAAAAATCATTTTCAGATACAAACGAATTATTCTCTATAATCAATCGACCATATCCCTGGCTAAATATACCATATGAGGTATCATGTTTCAAAGAAAAAGAGTTATCGGTTATATAGATATCTCTATTTTTTACCACGGAATATACGCTTTTTACGTTGTTCAAAAATTCGTTATTATGAATGACAACATTCCCAGCATTTGATATATACATTCCAATATTATTATTTGAAATGATACAATCTGAAATAGTGATATAATTTGAATTTGAAATGATAAGTTGATTTAAGGTGGGAAACGTATAATCATTTGTTATCTTAAATCCAGACATTCTTATCCGGTTACCGGAAACACGTACAATTGAACCACGTAGTACCGTAGCATGTTTATCCTCCCCTATCAGTTGAATTGATTTGTCGATTGTAATTTTACCGTTATAAATACCATTTTTTACCTGTATGATATCCCAATCAGAAGCAACTGAAAGTGCATCAGTAATCGAATCAAAACAATTAGTATTCCAGCCATCTGTGTCAGCAGAATAGTCATCATCAACAGTAAATACGGTTGGATTACGATAATCTTGTCTTGTTTCATGGACTGGCATCTCTGGATCTCCCAAGAGATTTAAGGTATAATAACACCATCGATATGCATAATCAGATGCTGCACCTGGAGCATAAAATTGCTTTGAATGTTGGTAAACTTCCCCCAAATGTTGAGAACGAGTATCAAAAATTATTCGAAATTGTTGCTCAATGAGTTCTCCAGAGTACTTATGAACATTAGTTAAACTGGTAAAACCACGACGTGAATTAAATAAACATGCAGATGCACCACCATAAGGATTCAACAATAATGTTTCAGCTATACAATCTTCTTCTTCAAAAGCACCACTGTTACAAGAAACCGACGTATGAATTGGAAAAAAATTATTTTCTAGCAAGGAGATACTTTCAAAAGTACTAAACGTATGAGTCGGCCAGGTTAGATAATATTTATCAACTTCGCCATTACCTGTGTGTTCAACAATAAGATTATCATCAGCAAAATTAGACATCCACAGGGATGGTGTGATAATTTCTTCGGTTTGATATAATCTTTTAACATGATATGAATCAGGGATCCATTCAGCACACCGTTCAGGAATAACCGTTGAATCAGGATTATTTCGAGTGTTCAATCCAGATTGATGAAGGAGAACACCATTAGGTTTTTCACTTGTTTCATATGTTATAACTTTATTTGTAAATGTGCCAATTTCAGCTTCATCTTCAACCGGTGCTCTTCCTACATACACCTCAGCAAAAAAATCTGCTTCTTCAGCTGTGGAATTTCCTGCATCCTCACCATAAATCAAATCAGCATCAGCATCCCATGATCCATCTAATCCAGCATAGTAAATATCAGCAGGTATCCAATCGTCATGAAGAACATCCCCATTATGATCAATGGCATGACCCCATAAGCCCCTATATGGTACGACATTAACATCACCACCAAGTAACACAAATTCAGTTTGCCAATTTAAATATGCAGATTTTATAAATTCACGGATTTTTTCCTGTAAATCTACCCCTTGAAAATTAGATTCAATGAAGGAAAGATTCACAGAACAAGCATTCATATGTTCATTTTTATACCGTAAAAACGATTTGAATGATGGTTCCAATTCCTTTGTCGTTATTAGTACATAATCATACATTCCAGAGGGTAAAGGTGATGGTTTTGACTCATGATGATAATAATTAACCATAGAAGGATTATGTATTATCTCTAAAATCATTTCTTTATCTTTGCTGAGATTCCGGTATAACTGATTTTGAATGCCATCCTCTTCTAAATTGATAGTAACATTAAGGGATGATGAAAAAAAGAGTTCATTTTCATTTGTGCTATATTGTATTGGATAAATATTTACCATTATAAAGGTGTAACCTCTAAGTATTCCAGTACCACAGATTTTGAAGTTTTTCTTAGGGATCTCATTACATCCATCATCAACTATGGTTGGAGACCAGGTTACAGGTTGAATAAATTCTTCGATGTCTCTATCACTTAATAACATATCACTGGTTATAAGTTGATTTGATAACACTGTTTTTTTGGTCATTTTTGAAAGTTCTACGGAAGATACCTTTGTATTTTGAGGGAGAAGAATTTGAATTTGTTTAACTGGAACTAAAAAATTATTTTTCACCGGTTTTAATGAAGTGTTATCTAAGGTAACCTTTGTAAAATACTGACCACTAACATGAATGGATCTGATAACTGGTTCTTTAAAAATAAATGTTTTGGATATGCATTGTTTCGAAATGTTATACTCATAGCCACGTTCCAAATAATCTGATTCATAAAGATTCAACACCATTGTTGATTCTCTATTTTGATAATGTATCATTGAGGATTGCATGATAGGAACTGAACTGAAAAACAAAAAAAGAATAACCATTGCCGTTTTAATGACTACAGTTGTTTTCATGGACATCATCAACATTTTCTCAATATCATAATCTTATCTACCTAACTCTAAGATAATGGAGCATGTTTAGAGATTTGGAATGGAATGAACATATTATTCAATGAACATATTATTCAATGAACATATATCTAATTAGTATATGTATTTCAATGCTATGTAAATATAATATCTATAGTTTTTATATTTAAATTCTTCTTTGGTTTTAAACTGTTTTTCATAATTTCCTAATGCAATGTTGAGAAAATATACTTTATTTTTGAAAGATTATCAACTATTGTTCAAATCTTTTTTAGAAAGGGTTTATTAAATCAAAGAATATACTGCTTCTTATTGGCAATGGTAAAAGGCGATTGAATGGTTGTTAATATTGAAAGATTATTTTCAAAACGTGCGAATAGATTACGTTCTTCTGAGATTAGAGAACTTCTGAAACTAACTCAAATTCCAGGCATGATCTCTTTTGCTGGAGGACTTCCGAACCCTAAGGCATTTCCGGTTGATATTATTCATAAATGCATTGATGATACGTTTAAAAAA
>CAYPUK010000089.1:0-25232 GCA_964414035.1 uncultured Thermoplasmatales archaeon
TGATGTGGGATCTGCTAATCTAACATCAAAAGGCATATTATCCACCTTACAGAATAATTTTAAGGGTTAAATTCTAGGTGAAAATGTAACCTACTGAGACAAAAAGACATAATATTTATGTTCATCGTAAACTTAATGATTTCTTTTGCTTGGATGGGAATGCTGAATTGGTATCCAACATATTTGCAACAGCAAAAAGGATTTGGACCTGAACTAGCAGGATTACTATTTGCGATTATGATGTCTGGAGGACTATTATTTAAACCAGTGATTGGTCATTTATCTGACCGAATTAATCGATTATTTATCATGATGCTTTTAACGTTTCTTGCGGGTGTTTCACTTTATTTTCTCACTATTGAAACTTCAATCATTGGATTGATCATTGTTTCCTTTTTATTATCTCAAACTGGAGCGTTTTATCCAATTCGGACCTCTTTTGTTATGGATTATTGGAACAAAGAAACCGCTGGTGCAAAATTAGGAGTGTTTCGATCGTTGATTGTTCTAATTGGAAGTCCAGTTACTGGTGGTGCAATAGCTCAGGGAAAAGAACTCTATGGATTTAACAACATCATATTGGTAGTATCAGCTGGTTTATTCATTACTGCTGGAGTGCTTCTCATCTATTTAATAAAAAGTGATCATCATCCTGTGTATCGTGAACCTTCATCTTAATCAAATAAAATCGTTCATTATTCAATTATCGCTATAAACAAAAATAAATGAATTAAACTCTTTTGCGTTATATACTATACATATTTGGTTCACCATCTTAACAAATTTCTTGATAGAGAATTTGGAGAAAAAATAGTAAGGCTAGGGATTAATAATTCGCGTGATTTGACAAGAACAAATATCGGAATGGTAAATCATTAGATTCATTTGAAATGTGGGAAAAAACTAAAGAGTTAACGTTACTATTTGTGACATTACAGGAGTTCAGTTAGAATGTTAAAAGGAAAAACAGCATTGATTACTGGTGCATCTAGAGGAATCGGTAGAGCAATAGCTGAGGAGTTTGCAGACCATGATTGTTATGTTGGCATAAACTATGTTTCCCATGACAAAGAAGCTAAAGATACACTTCTATCTTTAAAAAATGGAAGTAAATCAGGCATGATCCTTAAAGCAGATATAAGTAACAAAAACGACGTAGTTCAAATGGTATCTGATTTTACGGAATTAAGAGATTCCATTGATATTTTAGTTCTTAATGCAGGAATTTATCATCGCCATGATTTTAAAGATATTTCCTTAAAAGAATGGAATCATCTTATTAATGTGAATTTGAACTCAGCATATATCGTTACAAAAGAAGTACTCCCATTTATGTCAAAGAATGGCCGTATTATCCTTATTTCTTCTCAACTTGCGTTTAAAGGAACAAATCATGGAGCTGATTATGCCACCTCAAAAGCAGGTTTACTCGGTTTAATGAGAAGTTTATCGTTAGAACTTGCTCAAGATAACATTTTAGTTAATGCTATCGCACCGGGCACTATTGATACCGACATTATTGCCAATTATTCAAAGCAACAGCGGCAATCTCGGATGAATGAAATCCCCTTACATCGTTTAGGCAAACCCAATGATATTGCTAATGTGGCTTTATTTTTGGCTTCAGATTTAGCAAGTTATATAACTGGTGAGACAATTAATGTCAATGGCGGCCTTTATATTCATTAGGAAGGTGTAACTATCCCAAAAAGGAAAAAGAAAACATCTTCAAGGAAGAAAAAAAGAAAACCGAAAAAACCATCCAAACAGATTCAATGGATGTGTAAGGATTGTAGAAACAAATTTTTCGATCCAGTAGTCTACAAAGAAATTTCAAATGATAAACGATGCCCATTTTGTGGAAGTGAACGCATCATTGAGAAAACTGAAGAATCAGCAATAAACATTTTCAAATAAGATTCTTTACTCAGTATGTCTATAAAATGATGATTGTTAAAAAATGGTTCGAAAAATAGTAAAAGTTTTTTTTATAATCAGTTCATTACCCAAGTGGTATTCTCATGGCTAAGAAAATTAAAATTGATGCTTGGAGAAAAACTGCAGTTAACATTTATGGTCCTCCTCGTGACGGAAAAGTGTATGGTACTTATGAGGTGGATGCTTCACCAATGTTAGATTTCATCGCTAAAAAAAAGAAACAAGGAATCAGAATCACGGTTACTAACATGGTTACTGCAGCGCTTGCAAGATCATTATATTATGATGTTCCAGAGATGAATTGTTTTGTTCGCAGAGGAAAATTGATGCAAAGAGAGCATGCTCATGTGTTTCTTGCTGTGGCTCAATCTGGAAAAAGCGTTCAAAGTATGATTATTCCTAAAGCCCAAGATAAAACAGTTACCGAAATTGCTCAGTATCAAAAGGAGAAACTGGAGAAGATTTATTCTGGGAAAAAGAAATCATTTAACATTCAAAAATCAATTGCAAAGATTCCTTGGCCTTTGAGAGGACCTGTTGTTAAATTCATTAAATGGTGGCTTTTTGATAATGGACTTCCATTACCATTCGTGAAGTTAAAACCAGATCCTTTCGGAAGTATCGCTATTTCAAATATTGGTGTATTCGGATTATCCACTGGATATCTTGCGTTACTTCCCATCTCTAATCTTCCAGCAATCATTGCCATGGGTGCAATCAAGGAAAAACCTGTGGTTGTTGATGGTGAGATTGTCATACGACCAATGCTTCCTATTAGTGGAACGTTTGATCATCGTATTGTTGAGGGAGATAAAATTGGTTTGTTGAAGGATGGTGCTGAAAAACGTTTACTTCATCCTGAAACTTTAGATCAAACTGAAAAAAAGTGATAGATAAATTGGATAATAATCTATTTAAAACCATGTTCGAATTGTTTTTATTGAAAACTCATGGGTTATTTTCCCACGTTCGTTAAATCATATGTTCAGCAACGTGCTATGATATCATTTTTGAAAAAATCAGAGTACTGGACTGAACAACAATGGAAAACATACCAAATTCAATTACTCAAAAAATTAGTATCTCACTGCTATGATCATGTTTTTTATTACAAGAGATTATTTAACAAATATAATATTAAAACTGATGATATTAATACGATTGAGGATCTTAGGATAATTCCCTTTCTTTCTAGAGAATTAGTTAAAGAAAATATTAATGAGTTAAAAGCAAAAAATTACAAAGAAAGTATTTTTCATCGAACAAAAACTAGTGGAACTACCGAAGAACCGCTCAGTTTTTATGTCAACAAAGATAAATGGCTAGCAAATCATTTTGCGTATAATAGGATGTTTATGCATCGTGGAGGATACAAGCGAGGAAAACGAACTGTTTCAATTCTTGGCATCTTCCATAAAACTCGTCTTCATCGGTTATTAAATACCTTAGAACTATCTTCTCTTCACCTAGATCATCAGTACGATTATTTCTTAAAAAAAATTGAAGATTTTAATCCTCACTTTATTGTATCGTATCCTTCAGCGATATATTTTTTAGCAAAATTCATCTTAGAAACAAACGCTACTTACTCCTTTGATATTAATGCTATTTTTTGTCATGGTGAACCTGTTTATCCCTGGCAAAAAGAAACAATCGAAAAGGCATTTCACTGCAGATTATTTGATATTTATGGTAATGGTGAAAAAAATGTAATCAGTGTAACATGTGAGAAAAGTAATCTTCACCATGTGTTCCCCAATTATTGTATCCTCGAATTGATCGATGCAAAAGGAAATCCCGTATCCACTGAAGGAGAAATTGGTGAAATTGTTGCAACTGGTCTTCAATCATTCATTTTTCCTTTTATCCGATATAAAACTGGTGATGTGGGAGTTTATACTAGTGAAACATGTGCTTGTGGAAGAAAGTATCCAATGGTAAAAAGAATCATAGGAAGAATTAACGATGGAGTTGTTACAAACGATAATAAAATCATACTTTTGTCTGAAATCAATCATTTGATCAGTCAATATTCAAACGGAGTATTAAAATGGCAGATTAAGCAAGAAAGGAGCGGAAAGTTACACATAACATTGGTTTTGTATAACAAAAATATATCAAAAGATAGTATTAAAGAAAGTATTACGAAAGCATTCGAGGAAACGTTTTCAAATGAATTTGAATTAACGTTTGCGTTTTCAAAATCATTACCGGATCATACTACACGTAAACATCGTTTTCTCATCCAATCACTACCTGTTAATTTGTTAAATGACCATATCTTTTAGTTTTCTAAGAATCATTTCTCTTTAGAAAAGGATGAAGAGATTGTTTTTGGATGTATTCTTTTATATCAACTGGTTGAAAAAATCCTTTTTCAGTAATGATACCATTAAAAAGATTAAGTGGTGTGGTATCAAAATAGTAATTGATCACGGCAATATTTTCTTGTTTTTCAGAAAGAAGATCGGTATCAGGTTTTTTCGATTCGTTTTGCAAGGAATACTCGTTAGGAATAATCTTTAAAGAATGCGCAAGGCAATAAATTGGAATGGTATAATCAGATGCTAATTGAGCTAAAGGATAGGATCCTATTTTATTGATAATCCCTTGTTTAGTTATGGCATCTGCTCCAATAACTAAGCTATCAACGTCTTTAATTTTTGAAAATAAGGTTGCATCAGTCATTAAATTAACGTCAATTCCTTTTTTTGCTAATGATTGAGCAAGAAGTGTTCCTTCATATTTCGGTCTTGATTCAGCACAATAAACAGTTATGGATTTATTTTGTTCAGCTAGTTTTTCAATTGTATACTGAATGGTACCACTTGAAGAATAAGTTGCAATTACTGACGTTGATAAAAGATGATGGATTGCATTCTGAGAAATCAGTGATTTTCCTTTTTTTAATGATTGAGAAAAATGGTCTAAGAACGTGATGATCGATTCCTTTTTCTCAGCAATAGGTTTATTTTCTTCATTCAATTCATCAAGAAAAAATAAAAAATTGTTTGAAAAAGAAAAAAGTAATGCCATTGTTGGTTGAGCGTCAACAATGAAACTCAGCATATTTTTCAGTGTTTCAAAATTAATTTCAGATAAATCTTTTTCATTAATGTAGGATTTTACAATATTGATTGCTTTTTTTGTTAGAAAAGTTGATCCATGAATGCTATCATTAGATAATGCAGCGATTTGGTTACTTACCTTTTCTGGAAATATTGAGATATCATTACTTTTCATAAGATGATTAATCCTCCATATGTCAATCGAATCATAAAGTTTGTATTATAAAAATACATTTCCTCTTTTATAACAAATATGATGATAAGGTATTTGAATACATTGATTATATCAATTATGGGTCGTTGAGGTAATTATTATGGATAGTCGCATGGTTGAAGTAAGCAGAGTTATCAAGGAAGGAATTGAGGGACGAGAAAAAACTGAGATATGGGCAAAGATTACTGATAAAAACACGAAGAAAACTACAGATACGCTGATCTGGTGGGAGGATGATGATGGTACATTTCATGATGAAACTCCTAATTTACCAGCGGATCTTCGAGACAAAGTTGATAATGCCTGGATTGAAAAAAGAAGGCATTGGTAAAAAAAAACGAATTAGTCTTTTTATTATAACAAATTATTTTGATTTTATTGCTCTGGCAGGAGCACCAACATATGTTTTACCTTCTTTTAACACTTGGTCTTTGGTGACAACACTGCGAATACCAACAGTTACATTATCCTCAATAACTGCTCCAGCCATGATATAGGTTTCCGCACCAATCATGCAATTATCTCCAATTTTTACTTTTTTAATTCTCATTCGGTCTTCAATCATATGACCTGTGATTTTTACGTATCCTCCAAAAAGCGTATTTTTTCCAATTTCAGTGACATATGGATCATAAAAAAGCTCTGATCCAGGGAGAATACTGGTTTTATCGATTTTTAATCCAGCTAGCTTATGATGCAATCTTCGTAATGGAAATAATTTGAATTGTTCAATGAGTTTTAATGGTGGACGATACAGCATATTATGCAAGCCAAGCTTGAAAAATGTTTTATCCTTGATAGAAACATCAAATAATCCTTCTTCACAGCGAATACGAAATATTTTTAAAAATAAACCAGGGGCAAGGGTTTCAAAGATCATGAACAAGAAGAATTCGCCAACTAAAAAAAAGGCAAACAAAACAATATGAAAGGGATTAGTAAATGAAAAGAAAGGAAGTAAGTAAAAAAAACTAAGTAATGATGGAACTAACCCTAAGCTGTAAGCCGTAATTGGTAAGAACACGAGGACAAAGGCCCGCCATAGTGACGTTAATGAGAAATCATATTTTTTCATACCGCCACGATAACCATCTTGTACCATGAGAAAAAGGGTAATGGACATCTTATTAATAACTCTGATGACAAAAAAATTTATAGATTTTATTAGATGTAAGAAAAAAGAAAAAAATTATTCCAGCATATCTCGAATCTGCTTGGAAAGTCTAAGTTTTTTATTTTTCTTGGATTTTCTGGTAACAAGAACCTTGTGTTGAAGCATATCTGATATAATCCGGTATTTCGTCATATGACTCAGATCGCAATCCAATCCAAGTTCATCACAAAGCGTATCGACTTCTCGAAGGGCACCATCAATACTTGTAGCTATATGATCCTTGTGAACAACAAAAACGATAGTTACAAGACTGGCATACGTTGTTGATTTCATTGTTACATTCCCCATGATATTACGTATATCAAAAATGTGATTATACATGGTTTAGTTCATTTAAAAAATTTTCGATAAAGAAAAGAAAATATAAAATGAAAATTAACTTATATGATATTAAAAAGAAGAAAAAAGATTTAATTGAATTTTACTAATTATCTGGAGTTGCTAAATAAATCTCAATTGCCGGGATGTCCATTGGTTTCTGAGTTTTATCATCAATAATATTTTCAAGATCAACTTTGATTTCAATAATCTCGGCTTCCTTTAAAAATTTCTTTTTGACCAATAACCCAGTTTCCACGGCTTTACTTATCGCTCTTCCTCTAGCCTTAATGATTACTTCATTGTTCTTTTTAAACTCGGTTAATACCGCTACCACATAATTCATCGGTGCCTTATTACCTACAAATATGATATTATCATCTTCGACTTCTTCCGCCATCATTCATCGCCTCTTTATTGTTATAATTTCTTTTGGCACCCATCAACTCCTTTAATTACTAAAAGTTTTTCATTGCATTTACCCCATAATAAGCATATAATTTATATATTACCGCTGTATTCCGGACTTACTATGGCACTTTGGCAAGGTAAATCGCAAAGAAGTAAATCCGGACGAAGAATTCGTTACGCCCGTGGAAAAAGACGTTTCGAGATTGGCAGAGAAACACATTTAGCCACAATTGGTCCAACGTCAATAAAGAAAAACAGAATACGCGGCAATCAACATAAATTCTCAGCAAAAACTATTGATACTGCATATGTTGTAAATCCAGAAACAAACAAAACACAGAAAACTGAGATTAAATCTGTTATCGACAACCCAGCAAATATTAACTATATTCGACGTAACATCATCACCAAAGGAGCAGTCATTGAGACTTCATTAGGAAAAGCAAAAGTGACATCCCGACCTGGCCAAGTAGGAATGGTTAACGCAATCTTACTGGAAAAAAAGGAATAAAGAATAACTGGATGTAACAGTATGGGTTACCGATCAGATGATAAGTTTGTAATTTATCCTATTTATTTTGACAAGATGGTTTCCAGAAATGATGGAAGAAGACTTCCAAGAAAACATTGTATTGAAAAACCAACTGTAACTGAACTATCAAAAGCAGCAAAAGCAGCAGGACTTAATCCCGCTGTAGAAAAAGAAAAATCACATCCATCTCGTCCTTGGAAAAACGAGGGACGAGTCCTTGTTGACAAAAAGGGATCTAAACAAGAAATATTACATCAACTCACAAGATTTCTCTAATTTTCCTATTTTATCGTATTTTTCAAAAAAAATTAATTACTAGTAACTCAATAATCAAATGTGATAGGGGGCATTTGCTATTCTTAAGCCAGGTTCAAATAAAAAAGAAGTAATACTTTCATTCATCATTTTTTTCACCTACATCTCTTCGATTTTCATTATACCAATATTTAATGGACAGTCAACAGATAATCTCTTTCAAAAACCAAGTGCAATAAACGAATTTGAATGTATTCTTCCACCAGATAAATCAATTGGATCATTTGAAGAATACAAGAGGAACTATCCCTATGAAAAAAGTGAATTTACCTCTTATAGAATAAATTATCCAAAAGAAATAACCCTCTCAAAAAGTTGTTCAATACTTATAGAAAAACGAGTATATACTCCTGAAATTGAGGAAAAAATAGAGAGATACATTATCAATCTTGAAAACAAGGGATATACAGTTAACTCAGTTGATACTTTATCTGGAGGAAATCCGGCGGATGTTAAAAATTGGGTTAGTAATCAATATGATACAGGAGTGAATGGTGTTTTCTTCATTGGCGATATACCTGCAGCTTGGGCAGAGGTCTCTGATGCTACTTTTCCCTGCGATCTATTCTATATGGATATTGATGGTAAATGGGAAGATAACGATAATGATGAAATTTATGAGAGTCATTCAGCAGGATCTGGTGATATGGGGCCTGAACTTTACGTTGCTCGATTATTTACTTCTTCATTACACTACGATGATGAAAAGACTATGATATCAGATTATTTTGAAAAGATACATCAGTACAAAACTGGTTCGCTTTCAGTTCCATGGGAGGGTCTCGAATACATAGACGAAGATTGGTATACGATGAATGTTAACTTAGACGAAATCTTTGATAATAACATTTCACATTTTGATTTTGGCTATTTAACAACTGGCGAGAATTATTTATCAAAATTAGATGAAGGCCATCATTTTGTCACAGTTTGTGCGCATAGTTATCCCGGCGGTCACCATTTTGGTCGTCGCCCCACTGAAGCAGTTACTTATGCTCATGTTTATGTGTATAGTCCGTACCAAGAAGATGCTGTCTTACTTTTGGGTAGTGATGATGGAATTATCTCTTGGTTAAATGGGGAAAAAATAATTGAAAAGGATGTTTACACTTCTTGGATTGCGGATCAATATCAGATAGAAGTAACCTTAGAAAAGGGATGGAATCAATTGCTTTGTAAAGTAAGTCAAGGTGGAGGAGATTTTCAACTTTCCGCTCGCTTCGTTGATGATCAAATGAATGCATTGTCGATTTTGCAATATCAAATCAACAACCCTGAACAATTTGGATCTCAAGGAGAATTTATTCGAGGATGGCTGGTAAATGGATTTCATCAAGACAACCAAGATTCATTCTATGAATATTTAGATACAAATTATTTAGGTACTTCTGAAGCAGATATCACTCCAAGTGAGGGTGATTCAATGGGTGGTGAAACATGGAACGTGCTTTCTTATGATACTCCATATATTGATTTGGACGAATATGGTAATTTTGCAGATTTTGGTGTAAGTTATTGTTATACTAAGATTCATTCAGACAATGATGTATCTTGTGAATTATGGCTTGGTTACAATGATGGGATGAAAGCTTGGTTGAATGGTAAAGAAATCTTGTTTGATAATCGATATGGAGAGTATGCTTCAGATATGACAAAAATACCTGTTGAATTACAATCTGGAGATAATCATTTGGTGTTGAAAATATCTGAGTGGATGGGCGGGCATGGCTTTTCTGCTCGTTTTTGTACTTCAAATGGTGAAAAAATCAATGGGCTTTCATTTAACCCTGAATCTGAACCAATTTCTTATATTGGTAAATGGTTAATGCTTGAACCGTTCCATCATCAGGATGACACTCTTCGTCTAACTACGGAGTATATCTCTGATGAATCTTATATTTCTCCATCAGTTGGAGATGTTAGTGAAGGAAACATTTGGCAGCAAGCTATTGGAAATGGACGTCCATTTGATATCGCAGGCTTCTTCAATAAAGGAGATTGGGTGTTCTCAGAAGATATTCAATCATCTGATCCACCAGCATTATTCTATAATCTTTTTGCTTGTAGTGCAGGAAGATTTACTGATGATAATTATTTAGCTGGATCATATATTCTAAACACAACTTATGGATTAGTATCTATTGCATCTTCTAAAAGTGGAAGTATGTTAAATTTTCAAGATTTTACAAAACCATTATCTGAAGGAAAATGTATTGGTGAAGCGTTTCTTGATTGGTTTGATACCCAAGCTCCTTTTTTACAATGGGAAAAAGAATGGTTTTATGGAATGATGATCTTTGGGGATCCAACACTTCAAGTTTATCCTACAGATAAGCAAACACCAGATATTGAGATTGTTCACCCGAGTAACGGAATATATGTAGGAGATCAAAAGGTTCTTCCGTTCTTTTCGCCAGTAATTATTGGAGATACACGTATTCTGGTAAATGTAGCATCTGCAAACCAGGAAATTGATAATGTTTTGTTTTATGTGAATGATGAATTGTGGGAGACTATTAACTTGCCACCTTATGAAACTGACTTTGATAGAACCGTTTTTGGAAAACAAAATATAAAAGTTGTTGCCAATTATAATAAAGATGAAATGGTATCTGATCAATTATCTGTTTGGAAGTTTTTCTAAATTTGATGGTGGAAAATACATGAAAAAATCTGTTGAAGAATGGAAAAAAAGCCTGCCTCCCGATATCTTTCATATCCTATGGGAAAATGGAACTGAACCGCCATTCACGGGTAAATATGTTGATGAAGAACGCAATGGCGTATATCGTTGTGCTGGCTGTGGTAACCTTTTATTTGATAGTGATGATAAGTTTCATTCGGGATCTGGTTGGCCTAGTTTTACAAAACCCATTCATTCTGATGCAGTAACAAAAAAAATCGATTTAAGCTTAGGAATGAAACGAATCGAAGTGCGCTGTTCTTCCTGTGGTGGTCATCTTGGACATGTGTTTAATGATGGACCCAAACCGGAGGGAACTCGGTATTGTATTAATTCTAAAGCATTAACTTTTGAAAAAAGTGATGAAAAGGAAGAAAAATAATAATTATTCTTTTTCTGAAGTCTCTTTGTAGGTTTTTATTTGTTGGAGAAGGTAGTTTTTGTATCGATCGTTTGGAGTTTCTAATGGAGAAGACATGGTTTCAGTGATGTTGAGTGTGTTCTTTGTTGGAAATGATAACATATTGTTTAAGAGTTCATTATGTTGATTTGCGACATCTTCGATAGTTGGATGTCCAAGTTTATTTTTTAGATGATATGGTTTTTCAAGGTCTTCCATAGGTATTTCTCCCATTTTTTGATGGTAATGTTGTGGGGCTTTAAATGTTTATTGACCAACTTTCGAAAAAATATGTTTAGTTGTCATTCAACAGCAATTATTATTAACAAAAGCGCTATCATTTTAACTAATTAATGTTAAACCTTAAATTATGCTTTTTAGGTTTGGCAACTTTATCTATCGATATTTTTATAAGCAAAAAAATGGTAATCTTTAGTGGATGGGAAAGAAAAAGGCTGCACTCTACACGCGTGTTTCTACTGAGGATCAAGCAAAAGAAGGTTTTTCGTTAGATGCGCAATTGGATAAATTACGGGCATATTGTACAGCAAGAGATTGGAATATTGTTGGTGAGTACGTCGATGATGGATATTCTGGGAGAAATACCCGAAGACCCGCATATAAAAAATTGTTAGATGATATCCATAAATGGGATATGTTATTGGTCATTAAGATGGATCGAATTCATCGGAATTCAAAAAATTTTATGTTAATGATGGAGAATTTGAAAAAGGAAAATAAAGAATTCGTTTCAATGACCGAATCATTAGATACTTCAACTGCGATGGGTCGATTTGTGATGGATATCATACAACGAATTGCTCAACTTGAATCTGAACAAATTGGAGAACGTGTCTATGATGGTATGGCCCAAAAGGCAAGAACAAATGGAGGATCACTTGGATTCAACATTCCATATGGATACAATTATGAAAATAATGAATTAATTGTTGATAAAAAAGAAGCAACTATTGTTAAGGATATTTTTAATTTGTATGTAGATGGATTGAGTATGAACAAGATCGCTGAACATCTTAATGAAAAAAATATTCCCACAAAACAAAATAGAACGTGGAGAGCGCAAACCATTTCTAAAATTTTAAAGAATCCATTGTACTGCGGTACGTTTCATTGGGATGAATATGAACATGAAAAAGTATATCCCTCCATAGTATCTAAAAAATTATTCAATAATTGCCAATTTAAGATTAATAATAAATAAAAAAATAATATTTATTAAACATTTTTTACATATATTCACAAATTTATGATGATTAATTTAATAATGTACGATAAATGCCATTTTAGTAAGAAAAGTAGGGGGTAAATGGCCTAAAAATGGTGTTTTAAGCAATTTTCAAATTTACCACAAAATTTGGATCTAAATAATTGAACTAAAAAAACTGGCAAAGATACTAAGCGTGCTAGATTATTTCTAGCATGCATAATTTAGGATCCATTTCGAAATTTTATTAAAACCATTATTACCAATTACATTTTGATCTTCGTCTAAAAGTATAATTCAAATTTCAAAAATTTGCTTACAAAAAATTCAAAATTCTAGTATTAACTCATCTTACCCGGTATGTATCAACTTTGGTCTACCGAAGTTGATAAGAAGGGAAACATACCAAAAATAGGTTTTTCCATTAAAAATAGGGGGTTTTTGGGCTAAAAACGGGTTTCTGAGCAAAAAAAATAGTGAGTTGATCGTTTTGGAAAATTTGATCACGAAATGAAAAATGATGACTAATCAATTACGTGCTAGATTTTATCTAGCACATTTATTTATTTCAAAATGGAATCGGTTTTTAGCAGAACTAACATCCAAAAATTAAAAACTAAAAAAAACTAATAAATTCTAATAATTCCATGATAAAATTTAACACAATATTAATTATTAAATTTTAACGTTAATTAGTTAAGGTTAATAATTAACAACAAAAATTAGTTAATCTTGAGTTTAAATTTAACTATTTTTAATATATGTCATGACAATATATAATCCCTTCAAAATTAGTAAATCAAAAATAATTTGAATGGTTAAAGGCTATTCACTTAAAAAATAAGGTAGTATTGATACAACAAAAAATTAGTTAACGTATAAAATTAATTCATGGGAAACTTTTAAATTGGAACGAAATTTACCTGGATGCAACTATAATTAAATAAATAACATCACAAAAGGAATTGACCATGTACATAGTAATAGTAGGTGCCGGCGGGATAGGCAAACGATTAACCGAGCGAATCCTTAGTGAAGGAAAACATAATATCATCGTCATTGACAAAAACCAAGAACGATGCGAGGAGATTGCAAGAAAATTCGATGCAGTTGCTATAAACGCAGATGCAACATTAGATGAAACACTTGATGAATCCGAGATCAAAAAAGCAAATGTATTAGTCACCACTACGGGTGACGACGCAGTTAATCTCATGGTTTGTTCATTAGCGAAAAACAAAGGCGTAAAACATCTTGTATCTGTAGTTAACCAAGATGAAAGTAAGCCCATGTATGTGGAAAAAAATATCATCATGGTGAAAAGTCCAAATATCGTTATGGCTGAACATTTGTACAAATCAATTATTCATCCAGATGTAGAAGATTACATGAATGTTGGAAAATACGCGGAAATCTTCCGAATTCCGGTAGCACCAGACTCGAAATTTTCAGGAAAAACCATCAAAAAAATAGGACTTCCTAAAAAAAGTCTGATTGTTGCTATAGAAAGAGATCATAAATTTATCATTCCAACTGAAGACGTTGAACTTTTTGCTGGAGATAAAGCAACAGTGCTTGCTCATAAAGACCAGGTTGATAAAGTAGCTGCACTATTCTCTGGAGAATAACCAATTCTTTTCTAATGTACACATTCAAAAACTAAACAATAGTTAGATAAAAACAACGAGTTTATAATCCACTTTTTTCATGTTTACTACGTTATGAAAGATGAGAAAATTAACAAATGGTTTAATCGTGCAATTATCTATCAAATCTTAATCGATCGATTTGCCGGATACGATCCAACGAAAGATTGGAAAAAACCAGATTTTATCGGTGGTAATATCAAAGGGATCATCGATAAACTTCCCTATCTAAAAAACCTTGGTGTGAACACCCTCTGGATTTCACCATTTTATAAAACAAGTGCGTATCATGGATACCACATTACAGATTTTTATGAAATTGATCCTCATTTTGGTACAAAAAAAGAATTGAAACGACTCATTGATCTTTGTCATCAAAACAATATGCATATTATTGCAGATTTTGTTCCCAATCATGTTTCTCGATTGCATCCATTTTTTCAAAAAGCAATTAGTGAAAAAAATAGCCCATATAAAAAATGGTTTTATTTCACCAAATGGCCAGATCAGTATCACTGTTTTCTCTCTGTTAACGAACTTCCAAAATTAAATTTAAAGAATCCTGAAACAAAGAATCATATCATCAATGCTGCTAAATATTGGTTATCGTTTGGTCTAAATGGATACCGGCTTGATCATGTTATTGGTCCATCAAACTCATTTTGTAAACAGTTTACTCATGAGATCAAAAAAGAATATCCAAGTACCTGGTTAATTGGAGAAGCATGGATGCAAGGCATACAATGGAATGAATTGAAAACTATTCAAATACCATGGAAAAGATTGAAATGGTTACGAAACCGCCCTTCAGATAGCGTGCTTCGAAATTATATTCCATTTTTAGATGGTGTCCTTGATTTCACTGCGCAACAACTTTTCCAGTATCACATCTGCCAACAACATGGTTCTCCAAAACAATTAAAAAAAGGTTTACAACACCATTACAAGAAATTTCCATCTAATTTCTCCCTTCCATTATTTTTAGATAATCATGATATGGATCGAGTATTATTTCAATGTGGCAATCAAATCCACAAGCTGAAAAAAGCAGCAGAAATCCAGTTTTCTATCGATCAACCAATCATCATATATTATGGGACTGAGCAATCTATTACTCAAAAAAAATCAGTATGGTCATCAGCACACCATGGAGATCTTTTAGCCAGAAAACCAATGCCTTGGCAAGATATTAGAAAAAATGATGAATTATACGATTTTTATAGAAACCTTATAAAAAGAAGAAAAAACAGATAAAATTACCCAATTCTCCTAAGTAATTGAATACTTTCACTGACGGGTGGAGTACTTTTATAAATGTCTTCTTTATTACAGTGTGATTAAGGTAATGTTATGGGGAAAGAAACTGAAACTTATTCGATAGATGATTTACCAGGTGTCGGTCCAGCAACTGCTGAAAAACTGAGAGATGCAGGATACACAGATATCATGAGCATTGCTGTAGCATCACCAAAAGAACTTACTGATGCAGCTGAAATCGGTGAATCAACTGGAGCGAAAATGATTCTTCAAGCAAGAAAACTTGCTAATGTTGGTGAATTTGAGACTGGTGCTGTGCTTATGGATCGTCGGTCGAAGGTGGGACGAATCACAACAGGATCAAAAACCTTCGATGAACTCCTTGGCGGAGGATTTGAAACACAATCAATTATTGAATTATTCGGTGAATTTGGTTCATCAAAAACTCAGATTGCTCATCAGCTTTGTGTCAACGTACAACTCCCGAAAGAACAAGGTGGTATGGATAAAGGAGCTTATTTTATCGATACGGAAAATACGTTTAGACCTGAACGAATTGTCCAAATGGCTGAAGCACTTGAATTAGATCCAGATGAAGTATTAGAAAATATCCATGTGGCACGAGCATATAATTCAAGTCATCAAATGTTACTTGTTGAAAAAGTAATTGAGATGGCCAAAGAACAACCTGGTGGACTACTTATCGTTGATTCCTTAACTGCTCATTTCCGAGCTGAATATGTTGGACGAGGAGCACTTGCTGATCGACAACAAAAATTAAACAAACACATGCATGATCTTCTCCGATGGGGCGATCTGAACAATGGCGCTGTTTGTGTCACTAATCAAGTATCTTCTAAACCTGATGCGTTTTTTGGAGATCCAACTCGGCCTATTGGTGGTCATATCGTTGGCCATACTGCTACATTTCGTATTTATTTACGAAAGAGTAAGGGACCAAAACGAATAGCTCGATTAATCGATTCACCACATTTACCAGAAGGCGAAGCCGTGTTTACCGTAAATCAAGAAGGTATTCGAAACTAGAATATCTTATCTTTTGTTTTATTAAAAGCAAACACTTATATTCTTTATTTCCCTTATAAACATTAAAATTATTTGGAAAGGTGGAATATATAATGGCATTTGAATATAAAGGGTGGACATTGTATACCCGTGAGGTAACCTTAAAAGGTGGAAGAAAGCAACCTATCTATTTTTTTAGTAAAAGAAAACCAAAAAGTGGAAATCCAACAGATAAACCAGATGGATACACTGTTGGTGAAAATAAAAGAACTGGTCTTCCATACTTAAAGAAGAAATAAAAAAAAATACATATTCTCATTTTTGAAAGAGGGATATGTTTTTTTCATCTTTTTCTTCTTTCTTAATTGTTCTGGCGTTGCCTATTTATAGCCCTAGTTTTTATCATGATTTTGAATTTACATGAAAATTGGATTTATTGTTAACCCTATTGCTGGTATGGGTGGCCGTGTTGGACTAAAAGGAACAGATGGCGTCTATGATGAAGCAGTACATCGTGGTGCTCAGCCTATTGCTTCTGAAAAAGCATTGATTGCACTAAAAACATTGATTGATGATTATGCTGAGGTTTTAGATGAAATAAGTTGGATTACCTGTTCAGGTGCTATGGGAAAACGTATTTTGATAAACGCTGGAATCGATGAAAAAGATATTCATATCGTATATTCTTCTTCAGATAAGATTGGGAAAACGTGTAATGAAGATACCATTCATGCATGCAATCGTTTTCTTGATGAAAAAATTGATTTACTTGTGTTTTGTGGAGGAGATGGTACTGCTCGAGATATTGTTTCTACGGTGAAAAAAACCATTCCGATTCTTGGTATTCCTTCGGGTGTAAAAATGCATTCTGG
Source organism: uncultured Thermoplasmatales archaeon (assembly GCA_964414035.1). Lineage (GTDB taxonomy): Archaea > Thermoplasmatota > E2 > DHVEG-1 > DHVEG-1 > EX4572-165. The sequence continues at coordinate 17,080 of CAYPUK010000089.1, forward strand.
TGTATTTGCAGTAACGCCTCATGCTGCAGGGCCAATGATCGCCCGGTTTATTAAAGGAGAATTAAACATGGGTGATGCTGAAATAATGGATCTTGATGAAACACTCTATCGAAAGGGTTCTTGGAAAGTTCGTTTGTATGATACGGCTCTTGGAATTAATGAACCAACCTATGTTCAAGTGGGAAAAGCATCTTTTGCCCAAATTAATGATGATGAAATTAAAAATGATATAACTGATCACATTGAAGAAGAACTAGATAACCATCTAGATACCTTGTATTTATTTGGATCAGGTGGCACTATTGATTATATTGCAAATAAATTATCAATTGAAAATACAATACTTGGGATTGATGCCATATTTCAAAAAAAGAATATTGGAAAGGATCTTAATGAAAAAAAATTGCTTTCACTTTTAAAGAATTATGAAAAAATTAAAGTAATTTTGAGTCCAATTGGTGCACAAGGATTTATTTTTGGTCGGGGTAATTTACAGTTAAGCCCAAAAATAATTAGGAGAATTGGTATTGATAATATCATTGTTGTCTCTACTCCATCTAAATTAAAAGCAACCCCCATCCTCCGAGTTGATACTGGAGATGAATTATTAGACCAGGAATTTGTTGATTATGAAATGATGCTAGTGGTTATTGGGTATCGGATGAGTAGAGTGGTTCGTATAACCTCAGTATAACAATAAAAAAGTACATTGATCCTTATTCAAAAATATGCTTTGTATTTTTCATTTTTTTAACCAACATCTTTTAATACAATTTCTTCTTTCACTGACTACAAACCCAGTTGAAATATACGAGTAAATCTCATAAAAAAAAATTTTGGGGGTATAGTGAAGAAATGAAACAGAAAACTACAGCATTTTTTAAAGACGAATTTAATGATTTGGAAGAAAAAGGATACACTTGGACGATTCGGCGGCTTGCAGGTCCTTCAAAGCCTCATGTCACGGTTGATGGAAAGAAATGTATTATGCTTGCATCTAACAATTATTTGAATTTAGCTAATCATCCTGATCTTAGAAAAGCAGCTATTGATGCCGTTGAAAAATATGGTGCTGGAGCAGGATCAGATTGGTCTATTGCTGGAACCATGGATGTACATCAACAATTATTTGATCGTATCGCTGAATTCAAAAACACGGAAGCAGCAGTAACCTTTCAAACCGGATTTGCAGTGAATGCCGGTGTTATTCCACAACTTGCTGGAAAAGGAGATATTCTTATTTCTGATGAATTAAACCACGGAAGCATCATTGATGGTGTTCGATTAACTAAAGCTGATCGAGCGATTTATGGTCATTCAGATATGGGTGAACTTGAAAAAGTGTTAAAGGAAGCTTCTAAAAAGGATTATCGTCGAGCCATTGTGATAACTGATGGTGTGTTCAGTATGGATGGAGACATTGCTAAGATGGATGAAATCTACAAGCTTGCTCATGAATATGGTGCACTTACTTATGTTGATGATGCTCATGGTGAAGGAGTCCTTGGAAACGGATATGGTATTGGTAAAGAATTTGATTTGGAAAAAGAAATTGATTTTCAAATGGGAACGTTTTCCAAAGCATTTGGTGGTTTTGGTGGTATGTTTGCAGGTAGTGAATACACCGTTAAATATGCATGGAATACTGCTCGGTCTTGGTTGTTAAGCGCAGCGTTTCCACCTCATGTTGCGGCCATTAACTTAGCAGCAATGGATGTTGTTGAAAAGGAACCAGAGCGAGTAAAGAAACTTTGGGATAATGCGAAATATTTCAAAAAGGAAATTGAAAACCTTGGTTTTGACACGGGTTATAGTCAAACACCGATCATTCCCGCAATCGTTGGAGATAGTAAAAAAGCACAGACCCTTGCTAACATGATGTATGATGAAGGTATTTTTGCACTTGCTATCGTGTTTCCAATGGTTGCTCGTGATAAAGCACGTATTCGTAATCAAATGAATGCAGGTATGACTCGCGAAGATCTTGATACCATCCTTCGTGTGTATGAAAAACTTGGAAAGAAATTAGATCTTATCTAATCCCTCTTTTCTTCTTTTTATTTTATTTTTTTAGGAGGAATTGTTTTTGGTTGAATTGAAACATGTGGCATTAACTATTGATTCTAAAGAGCATGCCGTTGAGTTTTATGAACATCTTCTTCAAGGTAAACGAGTAAAAGAGTTTGAGATTTCTTCAGATCTAGTGAAACAAATTTTTTCGATCAGTGCATCTCATGAGCTTTCTGTTATGGTGTTTGAGGTAGGATCTATAGTTTTTGAAATTTTTATTGTAGATAATCAACAGGTTGCTGAACGATTTGATCATGTTTGTATTTCAGTAAATGATATGCATATCTTTAAAAAACAATGTTTACAAAAGGGTTTAAAAGTTTCAATTATTCCAAAAGGTGAAAAGGAATTAGTGTTCATCCAGGATTTTGTTGGTAATCTTTTTGAAATCAAACAAAAAGAATAATGAAAAAAGTTGTTATCTCATTATTGTTTTGTGTTTTGCTTAATGATATGTTCTATTGTATCGGTAGAATGAGTTTTTTTATGTAATTCACTAGCTTGTGGCAGGTTATCAATGGTTTGATTAATCGATTCAATTTCACCATCTATGGTTTTTCTTTCTTGTTTTTGTGAAGGATACTCTTTTTTACTGAAGGTCACAATTGGTGATTGTTGTTGATTTTTAAGAAGACGAATTGCATCGATGAGAAATTCTTGTTCTTCATGAGTCGGCGTCCATGATATGGTGTGTTCATCTGTAGTAATATTTGGAGCTTGTGGATTAAGATGAGCGGTTAATAACATATGACCCGTGGTTGGATCTTTAATTAATTCTATCTTACAATTAATATTATCCGCTTTCATAGAGTAACTCGCCTTGTTGCATCCCATCAATGCTATGTTAGATTTGAAACAATCCCGAGTTTAATAGTTTTTTGTTTTTTCCTTCATTTTTAGGTTTGTATCTTTCCAAGTATCTATCGAATCACTAAATCAAAAAAAGGATAGATTTATAAAGAATAAGTGATAATATTTTTCATGGGTCTTAGTTCACATGAGATTGATTCGAATTCGTATATTTTCATTATTCATTATCTGTTTACTTCTTTTGATTCCATCGTTTCAAGCCTTGGAAAAACAAGCTGTTAAAAGGGAATATAAAAATCGATTTGATTCCTTGATCACTGTAAAAAAAATTTCTGAGCATTCATTATTAAAAAAAATCTGGGGTTTCATTGAACTATTCACTGGCATTGGACTTTCTATTTTGATTACGCAACTGTTTTCGTTACGTGTTCTTCCCATTATTTTAGAAATTGGTTTTGGACCAGTTATTTTCTTTTTAGTTATGGCCTTATTATTAACTGTTCCTGTTCAAGTAGTTAATGGCGTTTGTTTACTTTTACAGAAACAGTTTTCGTTAGGACGATTTCAAACAATATTATTGACTATTTTTTCGTTTCTTGTGTATATTAGTGGAAATTTCTTAGTTAAATCAATGATTCCGCTCTAAAAGAAAAATCAGATCCTCTTTGTTTTGACTAACTGGGTGAATTTAAAGTACTACTGCGTTATTTCTTTTGATGAGTTCATTAGTTGATATGGTTGATTAATATGAAAGAAGGATATTTTCAGAAGAAATTAACTGAGCTTGCGGAGAAACAACAGGATCTTTCAAAATTATTAGAAATGTATGAATCTGAAATCGATCGACTTGAATCTAGAATCGGTGGTTTAAAACCAGTGATTAAACGATTAAATGATGTTGAATCATTTAAAGAGCAATCGTTAGAAGAGTTAAAAAAGGAAAACGAGAAGAAGATCAATCAAGTTAAAGATGAACTTGGTACTAAAGTCACCCAGCAGGTTAAGGATATTATTCATAAAAAATCTGAAATCTTAGAGAAAAGTAGCAATCAAATTGATCAAGATGTAGCGTTATTTAATCAGTATGCATCAAGTATTTCTTCTATTGAATCTGAGATTATGTATGTCAAAGAATTTCATCGATTGTTAGTTATGAAACTGGTTAACAAAGGAATTCTTTCTTATCACGAACAACAGGAGATAGATCGCAGGGCAACTAAAAAAGTAAAAAAGAAGAATTGATTAATGATTGGAAAATGACATATTCATTTTTATTTTTGAAAAATATTCAACATAAAATTTAAATAGGGGGCACATATGTCGGAGTCTCACCGGCTTAATAAGAACGCGGTTTAATATAAGGCGGAGGAAAACTAAGATTATTATTTTTTGAAAATAATCTTGTTTTTAAAATTTGCCCCCCCCTTTAAGTTTTTCCTCCCCTTTTTTGCCTCCTTTAAAATAAACCAAGATTATTTCTAAATTTTAGAAATTCATCCCTGAAATTACGTAAGAGATTCTGAATTCTTTGTAAAAACGTGTAATTACCATTTCCAAAATTTGAATCTTCTTGAGATAATGAAGAAGTGAAATTTGATTTTGTTTCAACCTCAGAATATTGAGAATTAGCCATAGTTTCAGTTGATTGTTCTACATTGTCTTTCATTGAATTTTTGTAGCTGCTATGTGCGAAAAGTACATTATCTTCCCCATTATTTGAAAAATAACAATTTGATATTATATTTTCTTTAGATGAAGAAAAGTAAATACCATGTACGGTGTTATTTTCAATCGTACAGTTATCAATGAGATTATAATCATTACTATTACAAATAGCATCTATACCTGAGTGAGTATTTTGGCTTATTGTACAATGCTCGATGACATTATATGAAGAGTATTGAAGTTCTATTGCATCACAATTGTTTTCAAAATGACAATTGCGAATATGATTATAATTACTATTGCTGATACTCGTACTAATAAGTAGTATTCCTTCATCTGAACAGTTATAAAATGAATTATACCGAATATTCGTATGGCTACTCCATGCGGCAATACCAATTGGGGTATCGCGTACGGTGCAGTTTTCAATGGTGCAATTTGGAGCGTTAATTCGAATAGCAGTGGTATATAATCCTTCTGCTGTGTTTGTGATGGTTACATTTGAAAGGACAGTATCTTTTTTTTGCAAGGTAATTGCTGCATTGTTAGGATTAGTTTTTATATTCAGAAAAGTTAAGTTTGGATCTTTTCCGGCAATGGATATTGATTTTTGTATTGTAATTGGCTGCTGATAAACACCCGGATTTAAAACGATCTTAGAATACGGTGGTGAGGATGTAATAATTTCCTGAATGTTTTGGTCGGGATTAACTATAATGTATAGTGGATCAGAGGTTTCTATTGCAGTCATTGAACTCGTTGAAGTACTCATGATTGCTAATAGAAGCATTAGTAGAGTTGCTTTTATTAGGTTACAACCTTTCATTTCCTTTCTCACATCTCTCTAAAGATATCTTTTAACGAAAGAATATCATGCTAAAATGTGTCACTTATGTTATTTAAAAAAAGAGGGAAAGAATATCAGTTTGTAAAAATCACAAAAAATAATTAAAGAAAAAGTAATCTAACATTTACTTGTTCGTTTTCGTATACACTTTAGATACTAATGGATTTGAAGCATTATTTTTTTTGAGAAACCGCTTAATTTTTTCTTTCTCTTTTTTAGATAATCGACCCATGATCTCACCTTGTTGATAAAAATTAACTTACAATCTCATCATTAATAATGCACACGAGTAAAAACGACAGAATGGAAAAATAATAACAGATTTAATAAGGATCAACATTTTTATACTAATATTTACTATTATATTTAATAGGGGACAGATCAAATGAGATTAAGTCAATCTTGGCCAATAGGTATTTTATTAATCATATCGATTTTTACACTGATTTCACCAGCACAAACGATTAGTACGATCCATAATCCTGAATTTAATCCAAAAGAAACAAACGTTGATACGTTGGAAAAAACATACTCATTCAATACACCAAGTATACAACGAATCGATATTCAAAACAAAACGTTTTCATCTATTTCAATAAATGGTTTGCCCAATGTTGATGATGCAGGAATGCCACTTCTTCCATCGATGGGAAGTTATTTGCTTATTCCACCGAATAAAAATATTCTGGATATCTCAATAATCCCATCAGATCAAAAAACATTTACGCTAAATCATAAAATTCAACCTGGCGAAGTACCAATTCAACTCAATGATGATGAAAAACCAAATGTGCCTGCTATCAATTCTTCCATCTATCAAAGTGTTAATCCGTATCCTTCTTCACTGTACTCAGAAATTGGCACCTACGTAGTCCGAGGATATCCCATTCTTATCCTGCGGTTGCATCCTATACAGTATCATCCATTAAAAAATACAATATCGTTTTATGATAAACTCACTGTTAGTATTACTTTTGAAACACAACCTCAACAATACAGCACACTCAGAAACAAAATAACTGATTTAAACTATGTAAAAACCAAAATTGATAATCCTCTGATGATACAAAACTGGAAGGATTCATTAACTCATATCAATGTAATAACTGATGAATCTTTTGATGTATTAATCCTTACTACTAACGAATTCAAAGAAGAATTTATGGAGTTAAAAGAATTTCATGAATCACAAGGATTTAAAACACAAATTCATACATTGACCACTATCAAGCCATTAAATCCAGACAGCGTAACACCTGATGACATTCGAGCATATATTAAAACACAATATATAAAATCAGGTATTGACTACGTACTTTTGGGTGGAGATACAGAACAGATACCCGCAAAAATGCTATATGTCCACGGCATGGATGAAGGAAAGAATCCAATGGAAACTACGATGCCAGCCGATTTTTTTTATGGAAATCTAGATGGTCCATTTAATTATGATGATGATTCACGTGAAGGCGAACCTACAGATGGAACTAACGGCGGAGACATTGATCTTTTCGCTGAAGTGTTCATAGGACGAGCCTCTTGTGATACCAAAGAAGACGTTCAACGATTCATAACAAAAACCATTTCATATCAATCATTACCATCAACAAATCAAGCAATGGATAACATCCTTATGGCCGGGGAATACCTTGGAAACTACGGCATAGCAAGTTGGGGTGGAAATTATCTTGATTTATTGTTAAATGAATCTTCTGCTGATGAATATACCACTATCGGCATTCCAACTGATGAATATGACATTATCAAATTATATGATCGAGATTTATCTGATCATTGGTCACCAGAAACATTAATATCATTGATTAATGAAAATGTGCATATCATTAACCATGATGGCCATTCATATTATGGTTATAACATGCGATCAACCAATGATGAAATAGCATTTATGGAAAACTCATTTCCCTTCTTTGTTTATTCCATTGGATGTATGGCTGGAGGATTCGATAATCCTGAAGGATATGACTGTTTCGCTGAACACGTAACGGTTAAAACAGAGAATGGTGCATTTGCTGCATTGATGAATGCTCGATATGGATTTTTTTGGTCGTATAGCACGGATGGAGATGGAACAAGATATACACGGGAATTCTGGGATGCTGTTTTCGGAGAACATATTCCATGTATTAGTAAAGCACATCAGGATAGTCGTGAGGATAATGTCTATTTAATTGATCGATCGTGCATGCGTTGGACCTTTTATGGACTAAATCTTTTTGCAGATCCAACAGTTTTACTTCGCTTGGGAAAGTTTCCTGGAACTCCGTCTCTTACCGGTCCAAGTGAACTCAAAGTTGATGAAAATGCTGTTTTTGAGGTAGAAACAAGTGATGAGGATAGTACTCAAGTGTTTTATTTATTTGACTGGGATGATGGTTCAACAAGCGGATGGATCGGTCCTGTAGACGTTACTGTACCATGTATCGTTAATCATTCATGGAGCGAAAAAGGATCTTATACCGTCCGGGTAAAAGCAAAAGATGAAACCGGGTTAGAAAGCCCCTGGGCTACTCAGCCGATAGAAACACCATATAACAAACAAACGAATGATGTATTTTCCTTTTTTCAATGGATCTTTTCGCTCTTTTCACATTATTTTATTCAATAAATCCTTAAAAATCTCATTTAATAATCAAGTATCTAGAGCCTGTCTGAGAAATAATTTCATATCATCTGGCACTATTTTATTGTTTGGACTTTACTCATCTTGATTAATGATACTATTGAAAAAAAAATTATT
>CAYPUK010000090.1:0-11269 GCA_964414035.1 uncultured Thermoplasmatales archaeon
AAACAGCAGGTTATTGATAATCGAGTTGGGTGGGCTCGAACTTATTTGAAAAAGGCGGGTTTATTAAAAACTACTCGTCGAGGGTATGCAAAAATTACTGATAGAGGACATCAAGTACTTTTGGAAAATCCTGATAAAATTGATAATAGTTTCTTAAAACGATTTCAGGAATTTAGGGAGTTTCGAAATCGAAAATCACAAACTGATGATTTCGATAAAGAGGAGGATCATCTTTTAGACAATACTCCTGAAGAATTACTTGAGATTGGCTATCAGGAAATTCGAAAAAATTTGATTAATGATATCTTAGAACAGGTGAAAAATTGTTCTCCTGATTTTTTTGAAAAACTCGTTATTGATTTATTATTAAAAATGGGTTATGGCGGATCGCAAAAAGAAGCAGGTGAAGCAATTGGTAAATCAGGTGATGAGGGTATTGATGGTATTATAAAGGAGGATAAATTAGGATTAGATATCATTTATATACAAGCAAAAAGATGGTCTGAAAATTCTGTGGGACGACCGGAAATTCAAGGTTTTGCTGGGGCGTTACAAGGTAAAAAAGCACGGAAAGGTATTTTTATTACAACCTCGCAATTTGTATCAACTGCAATTGATTATGCGAATCAAATTGATAGTAAAATTATTCTTATTGATGGATAAAGCCTTGCGGAATATATGATTGATTATGGTGTAGGTGTTTCCACAGAATCAACTTATGAATTAAAGAAAATCGATACAGATTATTTTATTGAAGAATAGATGTGACTATCCTAATTGAAAATTTTTGAATCAATTGGTTAAAGATAATTTCCTAATTTGCTGACTATTGGTAGGTTTTTTACATATCATTAGTTTGAAGTCTAAATGGGTAATTCATTGAAAAATTTTAAAATTTGTTGAAAAACATCGTATTTAAAACATAAATATAATTTTTTCCGATTTTTAAGACACTTTAGAAACATTTTTAATCAATGAAACGTTTCTATTTGCATATTGGGGGAGTTAAATATGTCATATGGTCAATATCCGTTCTGGCTGAAAAATCAAAGAGATCATGCTGAAGGGGAAGCATCGATGCTTAGAAGAGAAAATGAACAACTTAAAAGAAAAATAAAAGAGCTAGAAGATGAACTTAAAATGTTAAAAGAAAGTATGTAGAAAATCATCCTTTTTAATAGAAACATTACAATATAATTTCAACAGTTTGATGACTTGTTTGATAAATTGTGGGATATACTTTTTTACTTTTTGTTTTACTTTTGTATAGACCGTAATGTTTTAATTGGGTATTTGGAATATCTGTTATGTGTTTCAGAGAGGGACTTTATAATGTCTGGTAATAACAATGCTACTGAGAAAAGGTTGTGGGATGTTGCTAATGATCTTCGTGCAAATTCCAAATTGAAGGCGAGTGATTATTCTGTTCCTGTTCTTGGTCTTATTTTTTTGCGTCATGCTGATTTTCGTTTTCAGAAAGCAAAAGAACAATTGGAAAAGGAGATTCCTTCTGATAGTCGGATTGGTATTTCAAAGCTTGATTATCAAGCGAAGGGAGCGTTGTATCTTCCTGAAAAGGCTCGTTTTTCTTATTTGTTGAGTCTTCCTGAAAGTGAGAATATTGGTCTAGCGATTAATACTGCGATGAAAGCGGTTGAATCTGATAATGATGATTTGAAGGGAACGCTTCCTAAGGTGTATACTTCTATTGATGATGATTTGTTGATTGCGCTTTTAAAAACGTTTTCTCAGATTGATGTGGATGATAAGGGTGATGTGTTTGGGAATATTTATGAGTATTTTCTTGGAAAGTTTGCCATGGCTGAGGGTCGGAAGGGTGGTCAATTTTACACGCCAACGTCTTTAGTTAAGTTGATTGTGAATGTGATTGAACCGTTTCATGGGAAGATTTTGGATCCTGCATGTGGGTCTGGTGGAATGTTTGTTCAGAGTGCAAAATTTGTTCGTGAGCATAATAAAAAAGCAAGTAGTGAGATTTCGTTGTATGGTCAGGAACGAATCACGGAAACGGTTAATTTGTGTAAGATGAATCTTGCGGTGCATGGTCTTTCTGGTGATATTCGGGAAGGTAACTCGTATTATGAGGATGTTCATGATTCAGTTGGAAAGTTTGATTTTGTGATGGCGAATCCTCCTTTTAATGTGCACAAGGTTGATTATGAAAAAGTGAAAGGTGATCCTCGTTGGCAGTATGGAATCCCGTCTAATGATAATGCGAATTATTTGTGGATTCAAACATTTTGGAGTGCACTTAATGAAAATGGTCGAGCAGGTTTTGTAATGGCTAATTCTGCTTCTGATGCACGTGGTAATGAAAAAGAAATTCGGAAAAAACTGGTTGAGGAAAACGCAGTTGACGTGATGATCGCGATTGGCCCTAACTTTTTTTATACGGTAACGCTTCCGTGTACGCTTTGGTTTTTAGATAAAGGAAAGATTCATACGGATCGAAAGGACAACGTCTTGTTTATTGATGCCAGGGATATTTATCATCAGATTGATCGAGCCCATCGGGATTTTACAGTAGAGCAAATTGAAAAAATTACTGGTATAGTGCGAAGTTATCGAGGAGAGAAAGATAGTAAGCCATATGAGGATGTGAAAGGACTTTGTAAGGTTGCCACAATTGAGGAAATAAGAAAGCAGGATTATTCACTTAATCCTGGCCGGTATGTTGGCGTAGCAGAAAAAAAAGAAGATGAAGATTTTGATTTCAAAGAACGATTGGAAGAGTTGAATGAAAAGCTTGAAGAGTTGAATGAAAACTCTCATAAATTGGAAGAAAAAATACTGACTAATGTGAATAATTTACTTGGATATGAATAATATGAAGAATGGATGGAAAAAAATTCAATTCGAATATATTTATAAAGAACCATCACGAAATGGATTAACTCGTCCAAGGAAAGTAAGAGGCAAGGGATATAAAATGGTTAACATGGGGGAACTTTTTAGACATGATAGAATAAATAATCCTCCAATGGAATTAGTCCCGATGAATAAAAAAGAAATTGAAAATTATTCACTTAAAAAAGGAGATTTATTATTTGCTAGACAATCACTCGTAGCTTCAGGAGCAGGTAAATGTTCAATAATAAAATCGGTGCCAGAGATAACAACTTTTGAATCGCATTTAATAAGGGTAAGATTAAATACAAGTATTGCTAACCCGTTTTTTTACTATTATTACTTTAACTCGCCACCTGGATTTGGAAAAATTCAATCAATAGTCAATCAAGTTGCAGCTGCTGGAATCCGAGGCAGCGAATTAGCAAAACTTATTATTGATTTACCACCTAAACAAGTTCAGGATAAAGTTACCTGTTTACTTTCGGATTATGATGATTTAATTGAAAACAACAGTAAACGAATTAGAATCCTTGAAAAAATTGCTAAAATGATTTATGAGGAATGGTTCGAAAAATTTAGATTTCCAGGTCATCAGAATATAAAAATGGTTGATTCTGAACTTGGATTTATTCCAGAGGGCTGGAATATTATTGGGATCTATAATTTTTCAGATATTAAATTTGGATATCCATTTAAATCTAAGCTATTCACTGAAGATAGTAAATTGAAACCTGTAGTTCGAATTAGAGATATTCAAAACAATAAAACAAATACTTATACAAATGAAGATGTAACAGAGGAATATGCAATTCATAAAAAAGATATTTTAATAGGTATGGATGGAATATTTCATATGTGCCTTTGGTCAAATTCTAAATCTTATCTTAATCAACGAGTTGCAAGATTAAGGCCAAAAGATGGAATGTCCTACTTTTTCTTATACTATTCAATAAGGCCAAATATTTTAAGATTAAACAATGAAATTGTTGGAACTACTGTACAACACTTAAGTCAAAAAGATTTTAAAAATATGATTATAATTAAACCGTCATCAAAAATACTCAATGAATTTAATAAAATAACTTATAATATTCTAAATGAAATTATTCTCCTTAGAGCTAAAAATATTAATTTACAAAAAACACGAGATTTACTCCTTCCAAAACTTATCAATGGAGAAATTGATGTTTCTGATCTTAATATTAACATACCTGAGGAGGATGCATGAGCAGTATTGATGATTACACTGAAGACACGCTGGTTGAACAACCAACGATTGATTTATTTAAAGAATTAGGATATGATCATAAATACTGTTACAATGAAACCTTTGGAGAAAACGCTACCCTTGGTAGAGACACTAAATCAGAAGTTGTTCTCACTGATAAACTCAAACAAGCAATCATTAACCTCAATGATAACATCTCCCCACTTGAAATAGAACAAGCAATAGAAATTCTAACAAAAGATCGAAGTAGACTCAGCCTGGTTAATGCGAACAAAGAAGTCTATCACATCATTAAAAATGGTGTAAAAGTCAAAACGAAAAACAAACAAGGTGAAACAGAAATTAAAACCGTGAAAATCATTGATTTCAATCATCCAGAAAACAATGATTTCTTCCTTGCTTCACAATTCTGGGTCACTGGAGAAATCTATCCACGTAGACCAGATCTCATCGGTTTTGTCAATGGCATCCCACTAGTTTTCATTGAACTCAAAGCAAACCACAGACGAATCAAAGATGCATACAACGACAATCTCACTGATTACAAGGACACCATACCCCATATTTTTTGGTATAATGCATTCATCATTCTTTCAAATGGAAGAGAAGCAAAAATCGGAACTATCACCAGCACTTTTGAACATTTCTCAAATTGGAAAAAAATAAAAGATGAAAACGAAACCAAAAAAATATCACTTGAAACACTCATCAGAGGAACCTGCGAACAACACCGCTTCCTTGATCTTTTAGAAAACTTTACTTTATTTACCAGTATCAAAGGAAAACCAGTAAAGATTCTAGCAAAAAACCATCAATACCTTGGAGTAAACAACGCCATTAAATCATTCGAACACATCAAACAAAACCAAGGAAGACTTGGTGTTTTCTGGCACACCCAAGGAGCAGGAAAAAGTTTCTCCATGATCTTTTTCTCACAAAAAATCCTTCGAAAATACAAAGGAAACTACACCTTTCTCATTGTCACCGATCGAGATTCACTTGACAACCAAATCTATGAAAACTTCGAAAAAGCAGGCGTTATCACCGAAAAACACATGCAAGCAACAAGCGGAAACCATCTCAAACAACTCCTCAAAGAGAATCATCGACACGTCTTCACCCTCATCCAAAAATTCAAAACAAAAAACAAAGGAGACATCTACCCAAAACTCTCAGACCGAGACGACATCATCATCATGACCGATGAAGCACACCGCACCCAATACGACATCCTCGCACTCAACATGCGAAACGCATTACCAAATGCTGCATTCATCGGCTTTACCGGCACACCACTTCTTTCAAAAGGAGAAGAAAAAACAAAAGAAACTTTTGGTGACTACGTCAGCATCTACAATTTCAGAGACAGCATCGAAGACAATGCAACCGTTCCACTCTACTACGAAAACAGAGTTCCAGAAATACAACTCACCAATCCCAATCTCAACGAAGACATCTACAACGCAATTGAAGCAGCAGACCTTGATGAAAAACAAGAAGAAAAACTCGAAAAAGAATTCTCAAAAGAATACTACATCCTCACAAGAGACGACCGCTTAGAAACCATTGCAAAAGACATCTTCAACCACTACATCAACAGAGGATACAAAGGAAAAGCAATGGTCGTATCAATCGATAAAATCACCACCGTCAAAATGTATGATAAAGTCAAAACATACCAACAACAAAAAATACAAAAACTCAAACAAGAACAACAAAACGCATCATATGAAGAACAAATCGTCCTCCAAGACAAAATAACCAAAATACAAAACATTGACATGGCCGTCGTCGTCAGTTCAGAACAAAACGAAATCAAAAAATTCCGAGACCACGGATTAGACATCAAACCACACAGACTAAGAATGAAAAACGACGACCTCGAACAAAAATTCAAAGACCCAAATGACAACTTCCAAATCGTATTTGTCTGCAACATGTGGATGACCGGATTCGATGTTCCAAGCCTATCAACCATTTACCTAGACAAACCAATGAAAAACCACACACTCATGCAAGCAATCTCCCGAGCAAACAGAGTATTCGAAGAAAAAACCGGCGGATTCATCATAGATTATGTTAACATCTTCAAAAAACTTCGAAACGCATTAGCCCTTTATGCAGCACCAAGAAAAGGAACAACAGACTACCCCATTCAATCAAAAGAAGAACTTGTCAAAAAACTCAAAGAATACATAGATGAAATTAACACCTTTCTTAAAAAAAGAAACATACAACCAGACCAAATCATTCAACAACAAGGCTATCAAAAAATAGCAGCGCTAAAAGATGCAAAAGATGCAATACTTACAACTGAAGAAAGTAAAAAGAAATTTTTAACAGAAGCAGGAAATGCAACAAAAATATATCAAGCAATCCTTCCACACAAAAAAGCAGCAACATTCAACCCGTACATTGCTCTTTACAAAGAACTCATCAAAGAAATCAGATCACTTGACCCAGAAATAGACATAACCAGTGTGATTAATGAAATAGAATCAATACTAGATGACTCTATCGCATCAAAAGGATACATCATCAAAGAAGCAAAAGACAAAAAAATAATAGACATAAGCAAAATCGATTTTGAAAAACTCAGAAAAAAATTCGAACAACAAAAAAACAAACACACCGAATTCCAACGCCTCAAAAACATACTCTCATTCAAACTCAAAGAAATGATCCTTTTGAACAAAACAAGAATCGACTACCAAGAAAAATTCGAAGAAATCATCAAAGCATACAATGCAGGATCAAAAAACATCGAAAAACTCTTCCAAGAACTCCTTGAATTTGCTAACCAAATACAAGACGAAGACAAAAGAAAAATAGAAGAAAACCTCAGCGAAGAAGAACTCGCACTCTTTGACATTCTCAGAAAACCAAACCTCACAGAAAAAGAAAAAACACAAGTCAAAAAAACAGCAAGAGAACTCCTCGAAACACTCAAAAACGAAAAACTCGTCCTCGACTGGAGAAAAAAACAACGCACACGAGCAAGTGTCGCACTCAAAATACAACGATACCTTGACAAACACCTCCCCAGAACATACACACCACCTTTATTCAAACAAAAATGCAAAACAGTCTTCCAGCACTTTTACGATAACTATTACGGAGACGGAAACAGTATTTATCAAATGATGAATCGCTAAAATCCAATCGTAATGAAATAATTTAATAAAATAAAAAATATAATACTTTTAATTACCTCTGCCTTACATCTTAAATAACTAAAATCCTTTTTCCAATAAAAATATTTAACAGGTTTTAGATATGAGAATTCTAATCGATACTAACATATTCATATATAGAGAAGATAATCAACCACTTACAGAAGACTTGCGAAAATTACTTAAATTAATAAACGAGACAAATATCACCCTACTGATTCATCCTTTTTCAATAGCAGAAATAAAAAAAGACAAAGATGAAATCCGAAGAAAAACAATTTTATCAAAAATAGAAACCTATCCAATTTTAGACAAACCTCCAAAACCAAAACTTGATAAAAAATATGAGGAAAAAATTGGAATTGAAAAAAATGAACATGATCGAATAGATAATGCAATTTTATATTCAGTTTATAGAAACTCTATTGATTTTTTAATCACTGAAGACAAAGGAATACATAAAAAAGCAAGAAAATTAAGCATTCAAGACCGGATTTTTCTAATTCAAGATGCATTAGAATTCTTTGAGGAATACACACAAAAAAAGCCATTGACCACACCTCCGGCTCTAAAACATGATTACGTATATAACATAGATATCAATGATCCAATTTTCAGATCACTTAGAAACGAATATCCAAACTTTGATGAATGGATTATACAATGTTCTAGAGAAGGAAGAAAATGCCTAGTAAATTATAGAAGTGAAAACAAACTTGGAGCAATATTAATTTACAAAAAAGAAAACGAATCAATAGAAGATGCCACTCCAAGACTTCCTAAAAAGAAAAGAATAAAGATTTCTACACTAAAAGTGACGCACATAGGACACAAAATTGGTGAACTCTTCATTAAACTCTGTATAACTCAAGCAATTAGTAATAATATAAACGAAATTTATTTAACTCACTATACCAAAAAAGAGGATAAGTTAGTTAATTTAATCTCAGAATATGGCTTTTTAAAAGTAAGTACTAAGAACAATGGCGAAGATATATATCTTAAAAGACTACAAATAGAAAAATCTCTCAAGAAAAAGATTCCAATTTCCAAAATCAATAAATTGTATTATCCAACAATATATGATGGAGAAAATGTTAAAAAATTTGTAATACCGATAAAACCAAAATATTTCAATAAACTTTTCACTGATTCAAAACATCGACAATCTAGCATAGATGAATACTCCGGAAAATTTTTTGTTGAAGGAAATACCATTAAAAAAGCTTATTTAACACATTCAAAAATCAAGAAAATTAAAGAAAATGATATTGTTTTATTTTACGTATCAAAGGGAAATAAGAATAAAAGTTCAATTCACTCAATTGGCACAGTAGATGCAATATATTATCAATTAAAAAATAGTTCAGATATTCTTCGATATGTAGGTAAAAGAACAGTATATTCAAAAAATGAGATTGAAGATATGGTTAAAAAACCGACAACAGTTATTCTTTTCCAACATCATTTTTATTTTGAAAAACCATTAACATTAAATAAACTATTAGAAATAGATATATTGCGGATGGCACCCCGATCTATCATTGAGATAGATCAGGAGAAATATAATAAAATAAAAAGGTTAAGTGGGATGGATGAACGTTATACTGTCAATTAAACCGGAATATGTTGAAAAAATAACAACCGGAGAAAAACAATACGAATTTAGAAAATCAATTTTCAAAGATAAAAATGTGAAAAAAGTCTATATTTATTCAAGTGCTCCTGAGAAAGAAATCATTGGATCTTTTGATATTGGAGAAATTATCGAAGATCATCCAAATAATCTATGGAGAAGTCTTTGGAATGTATCAGGAGTTAGTAAACAAGATTTTTTCACATATTTTACCAATAAACAAAAAGGATTTGCTATTGAAATCAAAGAACTACATCTTTTTGATATACCAATTGATCCACATGAAGTGATAAGTGATTTTCATCCACCACAATCATTTTCATATCTAAGGCAAACTATCTAAATAAAAAAGAAAAATTGAAAAAGATTATGTCGATGTTTTGTACACCTTTTCAATACTTACTTCGAAAATTAGTGTTTCACCAGCGAGTTCATGAAGGCTATATCCCGCTCGTTCAAGATCAGCACCAATTAATGCTTCTTGATAATCTGAAGGAATATCTTCATACGTTCTTGGAAACTCATAGGTTCTACTAAATTCTAACGTTCGTGCAACAGTTTGCTCTTGAGTGGTACCTTGTGTTTCAATATTTAAATCAATAGTTTCTTCATCAATACCAATCACCGTATATGTCATCACCACTTGTTGTCCAAAATAAGAATAACTATAGGTATACTCAGCACCAATCTCAGGATTGCTGGTTAATGTGATGGTAGTTTCGGTGTAACTAGCAGTTGTAGCATCTGGAAAAACGGAGAATACTTCATTTTCCCCAAATCCATATTGGATTTGTTCAAAAGAATCAAATAAGTTTTCTGTTTTCGTTGGTGTAGTATGAATCGTAACCGTATTTTCATCGTAATCAATGATTTCTGAAGCATCTTTCCAGATAAAATGTGGTGGGGGAATAAGGATCATATCTTCCTGGGTCTGGGCAAGTAAATCCTTTTGAATAATTTGCGGCATAGTAAACGATCCATAATCATCAAGTTCAACCCAGATCAGACTTAAAGACGAATCAGTTAATTCAGTAACCATGAGTGTTTGATTAAGAGATAAGTCTGTATTAATCGTATTTAACGCAAAACTACTAGAACTGAACTGATCACCTACCTGTAATTTTCGTTCACCATAACCTTCAGAAGGAGGAATTTCTAAAGTATATGTTTCACCTTCTGCTTTTCCAATCAATCGAGTTAATAATCCATCAATAAAACTAGAAGTATAATCTGAATAACCTGTTGGTGAAGGAAGTGTTTTATCCGTGGTTACAAAAATGTTCAAAGGTGAACCACCAGTTTTCTCAGATATGTCTTCATAGGAAGAATCAAAAACAGTATTATTAGAAGCGTACTGACCAATATAATGCACATCAGCACAATCTCCCTCTTCAATAATCACACCAGATCCTCCTGGTTCACCACCACTGCCGACTCCTTCATCAGAATCCTCATCGTCTTGATCGTCATCTTCCTCTTCTTCATTTTCAGTTGGTTCTGTGACAATGATCTGAGTAGTGGCTGTCAGTGTTTTTGTTTTATTTACCGCAGTAATCGTATAAGTTGTTGTTTCAGTGGGCATTATGATCCGATGACCAATATTACTTACATTCCCAATGCCCTGATCGATAGTTACTGATTGCGCACTCATCACCGTCCAACTCAAATTAGCGCTTTCACCTTGTTCTATTAAGGATGGTTCAACATTAAAAGCAGTAATAGAAAATTGAGTAACCTCATCTAAATTCCCTAGATCTAGATCACTACAACCACTGAAACTAACCATAAGAAATACTAACGTGAATACAATTGTTTGGAGTTTTTTGTTCATTGATAAACCTCAAATTTTTTTCCGCAATAAGGACAAATATTTGCATCAAATGGAATGACTCGACCACATGCGGGACAGTAACGTTTTTCACGATCTGCTTGTTCATTTGCATTTGAACTTTTCCCAAATCTTTTCTTTGGAGTTACCATCTCCACCTGAGTATATCTCATTGCTGTTTTTGCATAGAATTTGCCCACTAGAAGCAAGATAAATCCAATGATAATGAAAAAAAATCCCACTCCGGGTGAAAATATAATACTAATGATGCCGATGAATATCAAAAATCCACCTAACAAATAGCTGCCGACTCCTCCAAGATAACGTAAAACGCCCATATCTTTTCTTCTCCCTCAATTTTGTATTGTATGATATAATGAATTATCTCAGAATAAGACAATACATAATCCTATAAAAACTTCTTGTTATTTTAAACAACATTGATTGAAACAAATAACATTGAATAAATCATTTTCCAACCGTTGAAATCATACGGAAACAATAATGCAAGTAGTTTGAGGACTAAATTCCTT
>CAYPUK010000091.1:0-2540 GCA_964414035.1 uncultured Thermoplasmatales archaeon
ACTGATGCTTTAATCTTGGCTGTTTTTCCAGGGTGAAGCAATGCTTCTTTTGCTTTACGTCCAAAATAATTATCTACTGCAGGATGAGATCGAAGAATGACTTGTTCACCACTATCCTTGTAATATTCAGCAATCAGACGTCCATGTGTATCCTTTCCAACACCGTCAAGGCCATCAACAATGATCAATCGCATGATACAACAAACCTAATTTTTTTAGATTATAAAAACCATCCAGTACATCGCTGCAATCACAAAAGGAACCGTAAGATTATCAAGTCCTTTTGGTGTGAATCCTTCAACGATAGCACCACTAGCAGCAAATAACAATAAAAACCCAATGGAAACAAGACTAAATGTAAATCCCGTTCCTTGAACCACATTGTAATAAGCAATTGCTACAATCATTCCTACAAAGGTAGAAAAAAACATGGCAACCGTTCCAATGAAACTTTTTTCATCTCCAACGATGTTATACTTATGTTTCCCATATTTCACACCAATCAATGAAGCAAATCCATCCCCATAGGACATTGCAAAAATTCCAATTGCAATCACGATCATATTATCAAAGAATAAATAGGCTAACACCGTCCAGGTTATAGCATAATAAACTAAGCCCATGCTGTGACCAGCTGAAGAGGTTTTCCCACGTATTGATTTAATTGGTGTATATGGACTCATTAAAAAGGTGAGAATGATGAATGGTCCTGCTGCCACAAAGGCCATCATCTCTCTTGTTACAAAAATAGGAAGTAAAAAGGCGATGTTTCCAACCATGATATGAAGCACTTTTCTACTAGTCTCCGGATGCTTCACCAATACTTTTTCAGTCACTACGAGAAGAAGGGCTACATACCCGTAAACAAAGAGAACACCGATGAAATCGCCTTGTATCATGAAAAATTCACCAGCAGGTAACAGATTTCTACCCTATAAATGCTCCTAAAAAAAATGAGAGTAAACCAAAAAAAATCGCTAATAATGTGATTTTTCGATATTTCGGCATATCCATTTCTTTTTTCACTAATAATTGAACACTGGTAAAAACCAGCAACAAATCTGTTAAAAGCACGATTGCTAAATACACATAATTGTAATAATAAACAGTATACAATGGTTGGATGAACGGAAGAATGCTTAATCCTACTGCAGTCAAATAGAATAATGATGCGATTCGTTTGGACCATGGGATACCAATGTATTTTGGAAATGATTTCACTCCTTGTTTTGTATCTCCACCAAAATCCATGACATCTTTCATGATCTCCCGGCCAGATCCAGCAAGAAATGCAATCAATGCAATAATGATAACAGCTGGGTCAAGTGATTGGAATACATTTTCAGATGATTGCACTGCCGCTGCTCCAAAAACAAATGGAATAGCCATCACATAAGCAATATAAAAATTACTGAGCAACTTTATCTTTTTTAAGAACACATCATAAAAAATAGCAAATAATGCAGTGATAAGTGCGATAATGAAACAAGTTGTGTTTACAAAATATGAAAAGATGATTCCAAGTGGAAAGAATACTATGAAAATAACTATTGCAGCGTTTGGATCGATATCCCCACGAGCCAGTGGCCTATCCTTTCTTTTATTAGCTTTATCAATTGGAAGATCAAAATAATCATTTAAAGCAAACGTACTTGCTTCAAGAAACAAGGCAACAAAAAAGGTTAACACGAATTTATCGACAGGAAAATCTGATAAACTAAGTCCCGTCGTTGTTTGTAAAGAAATAATTGAACCAATGAAAATGCCTAGTGCAAGCATTACTCCATGTTCAAGACGCATTAGCTCCCAGATGGCTTTTATCTTTTTCATAAAAACAATGCTGGAAAATAAGAATCCAGGTGATTAATGTTTTGAAAAAATAAGTTAAAATAGATAAACATGATAACCTAAAAAAACGAACAATCTGAAGGTGTCATTATGGAACATAAGATAAGTGGAGATAATTTGCAACTTGTTACCCTTCAGCTCGGCCCAGATGAAAAAGTGTATGCTGAAGCTGGAACCATGATTTATATGAGCGGTAACATGACCATGGAAGCAAAAATGAGAGGTGGATTTCTCAAAGGTATCGGAAGGAAATTTGCTGGGGAAACGATGTTTTTAACTGAATTTACAACAAGTGGCGGTGAAGGAATGGTTTCATTCGGCGGAGCAGTACCAGGAACCATCAAAGCATTAGACATTCAACAAGGAAACCAGTGGATGGTGCAAAAAGACGCTTTTATTGTTGCTGAAGATGGTGTGGAAATGAGTGTTGGTTTTCAAAAACGACTTGGATCTATGTTTTTCGGTGGTGAAGGATTCATTTTAGAAAAACTTGCTGGACAAGGAACTGTCTTTATTCATGCATCTGGAGATTTTGTTGAATTTGATTTACAACCTGATCAAATATTAAAAGTTGATACGGGTAGTGTTGTCGGATGGGAGGATTCAGTTGATTTTGATATTGAACGAGTGAAAGGAATTAAAACCATGTTTCTGGGTGGAGAAGGAATATTTCTTACCACATTGAAAGGACC
>CAYPUK010000092.1:0-61188 GCA_964414035.1 uncultured Thermoplasmatales archaeon
AAAACCATATTTTTTCAAAGAATTATTTTTCAAATGGTTCAAATAATAGAAACCATATTTATGTGGTTGTGACCAATCTTACAATTCAAATCAAAACCATTCAATCGTTAGAGGAAGCAGAAAAAGCAATTAGAGAAATTGATAGTGATCCAGATAGTATTCCAATCATGAGTCCAAAAATGGTACATCGCGTCATTCAAGTTGATAACGTTGTTTTACAGGATGCTATCATTATCAAACAAGATATGCTTTCCATTGGGGGAGAAGTAGCCGTTCCTCAAAAAACATTTGAATTACATCAAGAAAAAGCACGAATTTTGATTAGTGGAACCCTTCATCAACATCGACTATTGGTAAAGAAATTAAAACGTCATTATTCCCGTATCAAACAAGTTGCGTTTGAATTAGAAACAATGTTGGATTCGATATCATGACCCTTTTAAAAATTGGTAACTTTATGCTTGATTCATCAAAAAAAACGCTTATTATGGGCATTGTCAATGTTACACCAGATTCTTTTTCAGATGGGGGAAAATTCGATTCGATTGAAACAGCAGTCAATCATGCCAAACAACTAGTAGAGGATGGAGCTGACATCATAGATGTTGGTGGTGAATCAACAAGACCGGGTGCAAAAGCTGTAACTGCAAACGAAGAATTACATAGAGTGATACCTGTGTTAGAACAGTTAAATGATACTCTTGATGTTCCTCTTTCCATAGATACCTATAAATCAAGTGTTGCGGAAAAAGCAATTGAAGCGGGAGCAATGCTAGTCAATGATATTACTGCATTGCAGGGAGATTCTCGAATGGTCAATGTTATTGCAGATCACGATGTACACGTCTGTTTAATGCATATGAAGGGGAATCCTCGGACGATGCAGTTGAATCCAGAGTATACTGATCTTATCCATGAGATACGAGTATTTCTCAAAGATCGAGCTGATTACGCGTTATTTCATGATATTCCAAAAGATCATATTTTGTTTGATCCTGGTATTGGTTTTGGCAAACGTACCGGAAGAGGGATTGAAGATAATTGTGATATCTTACATCAGTTATCTGAGTTGAAAAAAGAGGGATATCCAGTTCTTGTTGGAGCAAGTCGGAAAACATTTATTGGAAACGTGAGCGGAGGGAAAAAAGTAATTTCCGTTGATGATCGGTTGGAGGGAAGTATTGCTGCTAGTTGTATTGCTGCGTATAATGGAGCTGATATGGTTCGCGTTCATGACGTACTTGAAACGCGTAAAGCACTGGATGTCATCGATTGCATCCTTGGAAAATCGACTCTTAAAAAGAATAAACCAACCAAAGGTTTGAATTCGTGACATATGTGATTACATAAATCGAAGAATCTTGCCCAGGCGGTATTTGTTGCAACGCTGTTGATTGCTCTTAGTAGGATGAATTAAACGAGTTGAAGATTGGTGAGCACATGAACATTCAATGGAAAAAAGTCCAGGTATTTGTTTCATTTTTACTTCGCAGTATCATGATCTTACTTTTTTTTATTGCTCTTTGGCAAAGTGATCTCAACTGGGTTTTTGGTTCAGGTTTTGCAGTGATTCTTACCTTTTTACCGATGATCCTAGAGCGGAATTATCATATTACTTTACCTTGGATTTTGGAAGTACTCATTGTGTTTGCATTGTTACTTCACATCGGAGGAGGAGTTCTTTCCATGTATTACACTATTCCATTATATGATAAATTTGCTCACTTTGTATCATCGTTTTTAGTTGCATTTATCTCATTTGCTGCGATTTATATTTTAGATGAATACTGGGATGGACTTCATATGGATCGAAGAGCAATGGCTTTTGTGGTCATCGTCTCCACCATGGCATTTGGAGTCGTTTGGGAATTTATTGAATGGAGTAGTGATCTAGTTTTTGGAACACATGAACAATGGGGATTATCTGATACCATGACTGATTTACTGGTGGATACCATTGGTGGCGTGTTCATGGCCTTTTTTGGAGCAAGTTTTATGAAATCAGGGAAATGGATTTCTTTGACAAAAGAGTTCAATGAAGATATTGAATCCTTTTTAGATACAATAAAACAAAATAATAAAGAAAAAAAGAAATGAGAGATAAAAATGAAAATTGTTGTTTATTTAATTTTTACTTTGGTTGATTTTTGTTTCGGTGTTGGTTTTTTCTTTGGAAGCGTAACCCGTAACACGCCATCATTCATTTCTGCAATGACATCATCAGTTTTTACTTCATCAGGCATGTCAAAACAACGGTAGAATGAAGATGACGTTCGTTCTTTTCGTAGCCAGTTTTTGCCTTTTTCATCGCTTGTTTCTTCGTGTTCAGCTGAAAGTTCAATACCATACGGTGTGACTTCAAGATTGATGTCTTCCTTGTTTACCCCAGGTAGTTCTGCAGTCATTTCATATTTATCTCCATGATCTGCAACGTCTACTGCAGGTGTTCGACTCCATTCATCTATCTCCGTATTGTATCGTTCAGTTGGATGCCAAAAGAGTTGCTCGAAATCATTTCGAAGTTGATCAAACCAATGATCCATTTCCGAAAGGAAATAATCTGGTTTTCGTTCCATGATTTCATCTTTTCTACTTCGCTTTCTAGGTATGATTTCATCTTTCTTTTTTCGTCCGATTCTCATGTTTTTGTTCACCTCCAAACATCCTACAATATAATAATAGATTATAACTCCTATAAAAATTTTACTATCTGGCTACTGGCACTTCGCCATGCAAATCAAATAAAGACCTATATCAAAAGTAGCAAATCATAATAAGATCAAACTAAGCGCCATGATACCCATACCAATTACAAAACCAATCATCACTACATGACCATGACCATAATTATGAGCCATAGGAAGCAATTCATCAACCGAAATATACACCATTATACCCGCAACAAAAGCAAGCATCGAACTTAACAATGCTGGCGTTAAAAATGGCATTAACACCACAAACCCAATAAGAGCACCTACTGGCTCAGCAACACCAGATAAAAATGAGTAAACAAATGCTTTTTTCCGATCGTTTGTCGCAAAAAAAATCGGCATGGAAACCGAAATTCCCTCTGGAATGTTATGAATAGCAATCGCAATAGCGATGAGTAAACCAAGTCGAATATCACCTAAAGCGGTTCCAAAGGTTGCAAGACCTTCTGGAAAATTATGAATCGCAATGGCAAGAGCTGTAAACAATCCAGTTCTCATCAATTTAGGATCTACTTTGGCATTTGCTTCTTTTGTAATGCTAGCAAAATGATGCGGGTTCACTTCATTAGGAATAAAAATATCAATAATACCAATAACTACAATTCCAACAAAAAACGCTATACTTCCCATTACATTTCCAATATGCTCAACTGCATTTGGCAACAATTCACCAAATGAAACATAAATCATCACTCCAGCTGAAAAACCAAGGGCTAATGATAAATACACGGTTTTTGGATGTCGAATAAAAAAAGCGATAGTACTTCCAATACCCGTGGACAACCCCGCAAAAATGGTAAGTAAAAATGCAATCTGCACAACATCAAACGATAGCATAGAGCAAAGATAAGAACTCATCTTAGTTTAAAAAGGTATCAAAAAAAGAGAAGAAAAATAATTTTTTAGTATGCATCTTCTAAGATTGATAAGACATCCTCAGTGTCTAATCGCTTCACCGATCCAAGCGGGCCAAGCAAGGTTGCTTTTTCAGCAATAACCGGAAGTTTTTCCTTTTTAACACCCACTTCAGATAATCTCGTTGGCATCCCTAACGAGGTAAAGAATTCTTTTGTTTTTTCAATTCCCTTCTTTGCAGTATCTTTTGCATTTTTATGTTGAATATTCCAAACATTTTTTGCATACATTTCAAACATGGACATTGTTTCATCGTTGAGCACATACCGCATCCAAGAAGGAGTGATAATGGCTAATCCTACGGCATGGGTGATATCATAAACTGCGCTTACAGCATGTTCGATACCATGAGTTGCCCAATCGGTTTGTTTTCCATAGGTTAACAATTTATTTAATGCTAGACTACTACTCCACATCAGATTTGCTCTCGCATCATAATCATTGGGTTTTTCTAATGCAATTGGACCATAATGAATACATGTTTTTAGCATTGCTTCAGAAAGTCTATTCTGGAGAAACACACCAGATGTTTTACTGAAATATTGTTCTAAAACATGACTATAGGTGTCAACTACACCTGCAGCTGTTTGTTTCTTTGGAACACTATAGGTAAAGGTTGGATCAAGAATAGAAAATTGAGGCCGTAAAAGATCATGATGAACACCAAGTTTATCCTTACTAATCTCATTAGTGATCACTGCGTTTCCATTCATTTCAGTCCCAGTTGCTGAAATGGTTAACACGGTTCCAACGGGTAATGCTTTTTTGATCTCATTTTCCCTACCGAGAAATAGCTCCCAGACATCTTCATTCCAGTAATAACCAGCTGCAATTGCCTTAGCACAATCAATAACACTACCTCCACCAACTGCAAGAATGAAATCAAGTTCATAATCATCGCATAATTTGATACCAGTTCTCACACTTGAAAGATGAGGATTTGGTTTTATTCCTGATAACTCTTGATACGAAATAGCATGATCATTAAGAATATGTGTGACGTCATCATACAATCCAGTTTCTTTGACACTACCCCTACCATATACAAACAAAACATTAGAAGAATGCTTCCGTATCTCTGGACCAAGTTCACTAAGTTTTCCTTTGCCAAAATGGATAACAGTTTGAATATTATAGTCAAAGTTAAGCATAAAATCTCACCTCTAAAAAAATAATACTTTTGTATTTTTTAAGGATTCCTATTTAAAAGCTCAACAAAAATGGAATAAGTTAGATTTATGATTAAAATGATTTTGTTATAGAATATCTGATATCTATATAGATTATTTTGATAATATTTATTAAATAAATTTTTTATGGTGGCGATTGAAAACGAGTGTGAACAAGTATGAAAATAAATGAAAAATGCATCATTTGCAATAATCAAGAAATCATCAATGAAAATCATGTGAGAGAAATAAATGGAGATCTCATTAGAGTCTGTCCAATTTGTTATCAAAGTATGGAATAGAATCTATCTAGCAAAAAAACCTATAATCTCAATAAAATATATAGAATATATAATTTTATAGAAATCAGCAAATATTATATAGGAGTTATCGTTTCCCTCCCTTCCTATCTTCTCACGATACACATTTATTTTAAAAAAATGAATTAGGAGAAAAAATATGAAATACATCTATTTCTTCGGCGACAACAAAACAGAAGGAAAAAAAGAACTCAAAGACCTCCTCGGCGGAAAAGGAGCAAATCTAGCAGAAATGGCAAACATACATATTCCAATTCCACCAGGATTTACTATATCAACCGTTGCCTGCAAACACTACAACCAAGAAAATAACACACTCACCAAAGAAATGCATACTGAAATTCAACAAAACATAGAAAAACTAGAAGAATCAACACAAAAAACATTCGGCGATCCAACAAACCCACTTCTTCTCTCCGTCCGAAGCGGCGCAGCAGTAAGCATGCCCGGCATGATGGATACCATCCTCAACCTTGGACTCAACGATAGCGTAGTCAAAGGATTATCTGAACAAAGCAATAATCCACAATTTGCTTGGGATAGCTACCGACGATTCATCCAAATGTTTGGAAATGTGGTAATGGGCATTTCTCATGAAAAATTCGAAAGTATTTTAGAAGAAAACAAAGAAAAAAATAATGTAACCTATGATATGGACCTTACCGTTGACACCCTCAAAACCATTGTCAAAGAATACAAACAACTAATACAAAAAGAAACCAATCAAACATTTCCTGAAGATGTCAATGAACAACTCGCCCAATCGATACAAGCAGTATTTAACTCATGGAACAACAAAAGAGCCATAAAATACAGAGAAATCAACGATATAAAAGGACTTGAAGGAACAGCAGTCAACGTACAAACCATGGTCTTTGGAAACATGGGAAAGGATTCAGCTACCGGAGTATGCTTTACACGTAATCCAGCAACCGGAGAAAACACATTTTATGGTGAATATCTAATCAATGCACAAGGAGAAGATGTAGTTGCAGGGATTCGAACACCATTACAAATACAAACATTGCACGACAAAATGCCAGCGTTATATGATCAACTCATATCAACCTGCAAAAAACTCGAGAAGCATTACAAAGACATGCAAGATCTCGAATTCACCATTCAAAACAAACAATTATACATGCTTCAAACCCGAACTGGAAAACGAACTGCTCAAGCAGCAATAAACATCGCAGTTGACATGGTCAACGAAGGGTTAATAACTCAAGAAGAAGCACTGCTCAGAATCAATCCAAAACAGCTCAGCCAACTTCTTCACAAACAACTTGACAAAAACACACAACACAACGAACAGTATATTACCAATGGGCTTCCCGCTAGTCCCGGTGCAGCTGTTGGAAAAATCGTTTTTAATAATGAAGCAGCCATCGAAAAATCACAACATGATGAACCAGTAATCCTTGTTAGAAACGAAACCAGTCCAGAAGACATCATCGGCATGGAAGTTGCATCAGGAATCCTCACAGCAAAGGGAGGAATGACCAGTCATGCAGCAGTTGTTGCACGAAGCATGGGAAAATGCTGTGTTTCCGGTTGTAAAGACATTAAAATCAATGAAAAAAATCAAACAGTTATCATGGGATCAAAAACATTTACCCAAGGAGATTTCATCACGCTAGATGGTGCAACGGGAAATGTTTATGATGGTAAAATTCCAACGGTATCCCCAAAACTCAATGGTAACTTTTCAACCATGTTATCCTGGGCAGATAACACAAGGAAATTACATGTTCGAACAAACGCTGATACACCTAGAGATGCGAAAAAAGCAATTGAATTTGGCGCTGAAGGAATAGGGCTTTGCAGAACAGAACATATGTTTTTTGAAGGAAATCGAATCAAAGCAGTACGACGAATGATCCTTGCTCATGATAAAGAAAAACGAAAAGAAGCACTTGCAACGCTTAAACCATACCAAAAAGAAGATTTTATCGAACTATTCAAAATCATGAATGGAAAACCAATTACCATTCGTTTACTCGATCCGCCATTACATGAATTTTTACCAAAAGAAGAAGAGGAAATCAAAGCATTTGCAAAAGAAATGAAGATACCAGTTGAACAATTACAAAAAGAAATCAACCAATTACAAGAAGTCAATCCAATGCTTGGTCACAGAGGGTGTAGAATTGGTATCTCTCATCCAGAAATTCCTGAAATGCAAGCTCAAGCATTGTTTGAAGCAGCAAAAGAAGTCGCTTCCATGGGCATCAAAGTACAACCAGAAATCATGATCCCTCTCGTTGGTCACGTTGAAGAATTCTCCCATCAAAAAAAGATAATTAGAAACGTAGCTAAACAAGTTTTGAATGGATCAAAAAACATAGATTACAAGATTGGAACCATGATCGAAGTTCCTAGAGCTGCTCTTCGAGCAGATAGTATTGCATCTGAAGCTGAATTCTTTAGTTTCGGAACAAATGATCTAACACAGATGACCTCAGGATTCTCAAGAGATGACGTGGGAAAATTCATACCAGAATATATCTCTCAAGGATTGTTCAAATTCGATCCATTTCAAACTCTTGATCAAACAGGTGTCGGAGAACTCATAAAAATCTCTGTTGACAAAGGAAAAAAATCTCGATCTGATTTAAAACTTGGTATCTGCGGTGAGCAGGGTGGTGAACCGAGTAGTATCGAATTTTGTCATAACATCGGACTTGATTATGTGAGTTGTTCACCATATCAAATTCCTATTGCTCGTTTATCTGCAGCTCATGCCGCATTAAAATCAATGAATAAAATCAACTAATAAGCCACCCTCTTATTTTTTATTTCTTAGTTTTGAAAAAATGATGGGATAGTGTCCCCTATTATATCCCATCATTTTCTCTTTTTTTTATAAAATGGAATTGCTATTTTGATTCATAAACATTTAAAACTATGATTTATTACCCTATTAAAAACTCATAAATTTAGATTAACTCGATGAATGAAAGGATGTGTAAAAAATCATGGATCCAGTCTGTCCACTTGACTATCGATATGGAAGAAAGGAAATCAAAGATATTTTTGGTGAAGAACAACGGTTACAATATTTATTAACCGTTGAAGCAGCTCTAGCTAGAGCACATGCTAAAGTTGGTAATATTCCCAAAGAAGCAGCTGAAGAAATAACCAAGAAAGCAACCACATCAAAAGTAAAAGTAAAAAGAGTAACTGAAATTGAAAAAGAAACAAAACATGACATCATGGCGGTTACAAAAGCCTTAGCTGAACTGTGTGAAGGAGATGCAGGAAAATATATTCATCTTGGAGCAACAAGTTATGATATTGTTGATACTGCTAATGCATTACAATTTGTAGAAGCAACAACGATTCTTTCACAACAATTAAAACAACTAAGAAAAGCCTTAGTATCTTTAGCAAAAAAACATCGGAAAACAGTGATGCTTGGAAGAACACACGGGCAACACACCATTCCTATTACCTTTGGATTGAAAATGGCTGGATACGCCATGGAAGTTGATCGGCATTTAGAACGACTTCATGAACTGAAAAGCCGCTTGTTCATTGGAAAACTCTCTGGGGCAGTGGGAACAGGGGCAGCACTTGGAGAACAAGCGTTAGAATTGCAACAAATTATGCTCACTGATCTTAAACTTGGTATTGAAGATGTTTCCACTCAGATTGTTTGTAGAGACCGGTATAATGAACTTTTAGGATTACTTGCCAATATTGCAACCAGTATGGAAAAATTCGCTACGGAAATTCGGAATCTTCAACGAGATGAAATAAGAGAAGTCGCTGAATCATTCGATGTGAAAAAACAAGTTGGTTCCTCAACCATGCCTCACAAACGAAATCCTATTACAAGTGAACAAATATCAGGGCTTTCTCGAGTAGTGCGAAGTTTTTTAACCCCTGGTTTTGAAAATGCAATACAATGGCATGAACGAGATCTCTGTAATTCCTCAAGTGAACGATTCATTATTCCGCATTCTTTAATTTTAACTGATTGGATCGTTTACAAAATGACTGATGTTTTTACGCATTTGAAGGTATTTCCCGACCGAATGAAAGAAAACATGAATATTTCTAAAGGACTTCCTATGGCCGAATCATTGATGACAACACTTGTTCAACATGGAATGGGCAGAGGGGATGCTCATGAACTCATGAGACAAACTGCGCTTAAAGCTGCAGCAGAAAACATTACCTTAAAAGAAGCGTTTACTAGGGAGAACAAGAAAAAACAATTACTCTCTGAAAAAGAGATTGATGATGCGTTAAATCCTAAGAATTATTTAGGAGCAACGGATGAAATCATTGAACGGGTCATTAAGAAGTTAGATCGATAAAAAAAGTTGAGAAATGGATTGATATTATGGATAAGTTAGAAACGATTTTAGCTCACACCGATGAAGTGGTTACCAAAGAAGAATTAACTGAAGTTTTGAAAAAAGATCATCCTAAAGCATATATTGGTTTTGAGCCTTCTGGAACGGTTCATCTCGGATGGAAGATTTGTACGAATAAAATCAAGGATTTTATCAATGCAGGTTTTGATTTTACGGTGCTTCTTGCTGATTGGCATGCATATATCAATGATAAACTCGGTGGAGATATTGAAACCATTAAACTTTGTGGTCGGTATATGGAAGATTGTTTTGCTGCTATGGGTATTGATACTGACAAAGTTAAGTTTGTGTATGCAAGTGAATATGTAGGTGATCCAAAATACTGGGAACTTGTTTTGAAAACATCAAAAGCAGTTTCAGTTGCTCGAGTGAAAAGGGCTATGGATATTATGGGTCGTGGAGCGGAAGAAGCTGAAAAAGATCTTTCAAAACTATTTTATCCAGCGATGCAAGTTGCAGATATTTTTTATTTGGATTTGGATGTCGCTTATGGTGGAACGGATCAACGACATGCCCACATGCTTGCTAGGGATGTTGCAAAAAAGATCGATAAAAAATCTCCTGTTGCCTTACACACTCCTTTACTTACGGGTCTTCAAGCAGGTGGCCGAATGAATCCAACCGAAGCTAAGATGAGTAAGAGTAAGCCAGATTCAATGATTTCTATCCATGATACTCCTGATGAAGTGAATAGGAAAATAAAAAAAGCATATTGCCCAGAAAAAGAAGTAGTGGGAAATCCAGTTCTTGAAATGTGTAAATATGTTGTCTTCCCTGAACTTGATGGTGACGTTTTTTTAATTGAACGGCCTGAGAAATGGGGTGGTAATCTTGAATTTAGATCGTATCAGGAACTAGAAGATGCGTTTAAAAAAGATCTTCATCCATTAGATGTGAAGAAATCCACAGCAAAATATCTAAATAAGATTCTTGAACCGATTCATACATATTTTGAAAAGCATCCTGAGCATTATGAAAAAATGAAGAAATCTGGGATTATTACTCGCTAATCTTCATTCTTTACTTTTTTATTATCTTATGGACTTCAAGCGTTTCATCAGTGAATGATTGTGATGAGACAACGGTACTTTTTAGATTATTTTTTTTAAGTGTGTAATCGAATTCAATGCGTGGTGATTTTGAACTAAAAATAGTAAATGCCCTTCCATTATCTCGGAGATAGTTAGAGAGTTGTTGAAGAAATGGTTTTGTAGTTTCTAATCCGTTTTTTCCGCCTGCTACTGCTTTATCAAACCAACCATTTTCATCAATATATTCTTCTTTAGAAGTTGGTAAATATGGCGGATTAAAAATGATAAGATTAAACATTTCATCTTTTTTTAATACGTCAAATAATGATCCCTTTCGAATTTCTAGTGAACCGGTAAGTTGACCTTTATTCTGTTCATAATTTTTTTTTATTAAATCGATAGCAAATGGATTAATATCAGAACAAACCACATTCGCTCCTTTTTGAGCGCAATACAATGCAATAATTCCTGTTCCAGAACCAATTTCAAAAACAGAGTCTTCATCAGTGGGATGTATTTCTTCTAACAGTAAAAAGGTATCTTCAGATGGATCATAGACCTCTGGATGAGTTTGGATTTCTAGATTATTGCATTTGAAAGACGATGGTTTCCTTTTCACAAAAATGGTAATAAAATAAAAGATAAAAATATTGGTGTTAATGTTTGATCCAAGTATATTTTTTGTTTTAGGTATTGGAACGTTTGCTAAAAAACAAATGTAAAAGAAATGTTTAAATACGAGAAAATAGTATATCTTCTTAGCACGTATTAGTACGTGTATGGATGTGTCAATATGAATAATGGAAAAACAATAGGAATGGCTCTCTTCTTTGGAGGAATCGTTCTTCTCATTGCTTATGGTTTCTTCCAAGGATTCGAAGAATTAATGCAAGCTTTAGACATCGTATCCGGCGCATTTCTTGGCCTAACCGTCATTGGCCTGATTACTCTCATTGTATCAATTTACTTAGAACAAAAAAGAGACACGAAAGAAACCATGAAACATATTAAAAAGGAGGATTTGGAACCATGATAATAGTAAACACTGATTTTGTCACAGGAAAAGAAATCAAAGAAACAATAGATCTAGTTCGTGGAAATACCATTCAAACAAAAAGCATTGGAAAAGATATCAAAGCTGGATTCCGTCATATGGCTGGCGGAGAGATCAAAGAATACACCGAAATGCTAGCAGAATCAAGGGAAATTGCATTAAAACGAATGGAAGAAAAAGCGGAAAAACTAGGTGCAGATGCAGTTATTAACGTTCGATTCATGACCTCAGGAATGATGGGTGGAGCAGCAGAAATCCTTGCCTATGGAACGGCTGTAAAACTCAAATAAACCATTGAATGCCATGGACTCAATCATTCTTCCCATCATTGGAGTAATAATCATTGGCATTGGCCTAGCAACCTTGATCAATCCAAATTTTTCACGATGGATCAATCTACCTGGAGATGCACGATTAAAAGCAGTGGTTTCAATCATCATTGGAACCATTCTTCTCATTCTTAGTTTTACCATGTAAAATAAATATAAAGGAGAACAAACCAAAATGAAAAAACAAGTAATCTCTGTAATTATAATTCTCGTTCTTATTTCAACAGTATTCAGTGGATGTACTGTAAACGAAATTAATGATTATGATACAAATCCACCATCTAACGAAGTATCATTAGAAACAAAATCCCGATATTATGTTGAGGATTTAACAAATGAAAATTACCAAATCGTTTTTGAAGAATTCACAAGTGAAATGAAATCCGTTTTTCCAGTTAAAGATTTACAATACGCATGGGAATCATTACTTTCCACCTATGGAACATTTGAAGAGATCGTACGAACAAAACAAACTGAGGAACAAGGATACCAAATCGTTTATGTCACCTGTTCATTTTCCACCTTAGGATTTTTAGATCTTCGATTTGTATTCGATGATCAAAATCGTATCGCTGGATTCCAATTTGTACCAACTGAATCAACGGAGAAATATTCATCACCGGACTATGTGAACACTTCATTATTCACCGAACAAAACATCACTATTGGATCTGACCCCTGGAAACTCCCAGCAACCCTTAGCATACCAACAGGATCTGGACCATTCCCTGCAGTTGTATTAGTTCACGGATCTGGGCCGAATGACCGAGATGAAACCCTCGGGCCAAATAAACCATTCAAGGATATTGCGCAAGGCCTAGCATCAAACGGAATTATGGTACTAAGATATGATAAAAGAACAAATGTTTATTCAAATAAATTTGCAGCACTTACAAACTATACACCCGAAGAAGAAGTAATCACTGATGCACTCACCGCAATATCTTATCTGAAAAATCATTCAAATGTCGATGTGTCAAATATTTTTCTCCTGGGTCATAGTCTTGGTGCAATGCTTGCTCCAGAAATCGCTCGGCAAACAAATAATCTAACTGGTGTTATCATGCTTGCTACATCTGCAAGATCTTTGGAAGATTTGTATCTAGATCAAATCTCATATTTATTTGAACTAGACGGAACCATTGATGAACAGGAACAAGAACAAATCAATGAAACAAAAGAATCCGTACAAAAAATTAAAAACCTAAACATCACTGAAAATGATCCCCTGTTGAACCTACCAAAAAGTTATTGGGAATATCTTTCAACGTATAATTCAATAGAAACAGCACAAAACCTCACCGTACCACTTTTGCTTTTACAAGGAAAACGAGATTATCAAGTAACCTATGAAGACGATTTTCTTGTGTGGCAGAACACATTCAATACTACTTCTAAAGTGAGTTTTCAAACCTATGAATCACTGAATCACTTGTTTATTAGTGGATCTGGAACTCCAACTAATACCGAGTATCTATCTCCAGGAAATGTGGATGAAACAGTGATCAATGACATCGAAAACTGGATAAAAAATCGCTAAAACAAGAATATTGGAAGTAACCTTATGAAAAGAGTGACTATAACACTTGATGAAGACATATGGAAATGGTGGAAAAAAAACCCGTGGATTAATCTTTCACAACTTGCAGAACGAGAACTAAAACGGATACGAGCATTAGAAGAACGAGTACTGGGAACTTGTCCTAAATGTGGAAGTGAAAAACTAAAATTTGATGGAAAAACATATCGTTGTGCAAAATGTGGATTTGAATATAAATAAAAAAAATATGGAGAACTGAATATATGAAATATTGTCCACGCTGTGGATCATCAGATGTTGAATGGGTCCTCCCCCAAGATTGGTCAAAATGGGAATGTAAACACTGTGGATACATTGGCCCAGTCATCATTGAAGACGGAAATATCGCAGAAAAAATCAAAGAAGATTATGAAAAACAACAACACAAAAACAAAAAAAGGTAGGAATGAAAAAAGGATGATGGTAACTACAACTGAACACATCCCAAATCGAGAAGTACAAGAAGTATTAGGAGTAGTATTTGGAAGTTGTGTACAAACAAAACATCTTGGAAAAGATCTTCGAGCTGCTGGTAGAACACTAATCGGTGGTGAAAACATTAGCTACACTGAACTTGTTGAAGAAGCAAGAAGAGTTGCAATGCAACGTATGATATCAGATGCGGAAAAACTCAAAGCTGATGCCATCATTGGCATGCGGTATGCAACAGCACAAACCATGGGATCAGCAGCTGAAATCATTGCTTTTGGAACAGCTGTCAAAACATTTTAATAAACTTGAATATACCCTTAGAAAAATGTGAGGAAGAGAGATGGCAATAATTGAAGTGCAAAACCTGGTGAAAAACTATGGATCAGTTGAAGCAGTCAAAGGAATCTCTTTTACCGTTGATCAAGGAGAAATCTTTGGATTGATCGGGCCGAATGGTGCAGGAAAAACCACTACGTTACAAATACTTTCTACTCTACTTCAAATCACTGATGGATCAGTACAAATGTTTGATATCGATCTTGAAAAACATCCTGATGGAGTAAGAAAACACATTAGTTATCTTCCTGAGGATGCAGGAGCTTATAAGAATCTTACGGGCCGACAATACCTTGAATTCATCGCTCATTTTTTTAATCCAAAAAAATCTGATGCAATGATTCAAAGAGGTATTGAAATCGCAGATTTAGGCACTCGTATCGATGATAAAGTAGATACGTATAGTAAAGGAATGAAACGAAGACTGCTTGTTGGAAGAGCCTTAATGAACAATCCAAAACTAGCTATCTTAGACGAACCAACTAGTGGATTGGATGTTAGAAATGCTCAAGAAATTAGATCTATCATTAAATCAAGTGCAAAAAATGGAACCATTGTTTTACTTTCATCTCATAACATGCTTGAAGTTGAATACCTCTGCAATCGAATCGCGCTTATCGCAGATGGAAGAATCATTGAAGAAGGGAAACCAAAACAGTTAAAGAAAAAATATTCTGCTGAAAACATTGAAGAAGTGTTTATGAAGGTGGTTCAATGAGTGCATTAACAAACATCATTCGAAAAGAATTAAAAGAATTGCTCACTCCTGCTACAATCCTACCTATCGTGATACTCACCCTTGTGTTTGGATCAATTGGTGGCACCATGGGTGGTCTTGAAGAGGAAATACAACAAAAACCCGTGATTGGATTAATCAACGAACAAAACACCACGTATTCATCATTAGCAACATCAATTCTTCACCAACATGCCCAATTGGTCTATAATGGAACTAGTATCACTAAACGAGAGGAGGGAATACAAACCGTTCAAGAAAGAAACGGAGCAGCATTACTCATCATCCCCAGTAACTTCACAAATAACATTGAACAAAATAAACCTGCCATCATCGAAGTCGAATGGATCGTTGAAGGAACCGGGATTATGGATACCATTCCCTCTTCATCAGTTGAAGGACTCATTAGTTTAATACGACAACAAATCTCACAACAATTAATTACTCATGCAAATCAAAGTGCAAATGCTAGTTTAGTGCTTAATCCTCTTACCAAACAAGAAACAACCAACTTAAAAGGTCATACATATGAAAATATTTCACCAGGAGAAATCACTGGTCTTCTCTCAACACAATCATCCACTACTCCCATTGTGATTATGATGATCATTATCATCGCTGGTGGTATGGTCATTTCTTCAATGGCACTTGAAAAAGAAAATAAAACATTAGAAACACTCTTAACTCTTCCCGTGAGAAGAGTGAGTATTGTCACTGGAAAAATCATTGCAAGTGCCGCAGTAGGGCTTCTTCTTGCCGTCATCTACATGTTTGGAATTGGCTATTACATGCAATCATTTCAATTCGATATGCCAAGTACCGGATCTACGTTCTCACTAGCATTGACCACATCAGATCTTATCCTCGTTGGCATTTCCTTATTCATCACTCTTGTTGCTGGACTTTCATTATGTATGCTTCTTGGAACCATGGCAAAAAATTACAAGAGCGCACAAAGCCTGACTGCCCCAGTAACCATGATGGCAATCTTTCCAATGCTACTTACCATGTTCACTGATTTTGAAACATTGCCTCTCGCGTTGAAAGCATTAGTTTTTGCAATTCCATTTTCTCATCCTATGATGGCATCAAAAGCATTACTCTTTGACAATTACACCCTTGTATTCGCAGGAATTGCTTATGTGACCGTCTTTGCAATCGGAATCATCGCATTAGTCATCTGGGTGTTTACCACAGATCGATTGATCACAGGAAGTAACATTAAAACAATGCTATCAAAAATAAGAAAACGGTATTAAACAAAATTTAACAGAACATCAACAAGGAAGACAAGACCAAGAACCATAATAATGATTCCAATGGTTCTTCCAAGCTTGTCTTCATCTATTCTATTTGCAAAAAAAGATCCACCAGTTGCGCCAACAGCTGCTCCAAGACTTGCAATAACTGCGGTTTCAAACAATAGATTACCCTGAAAAGTATGTGCTGAAAAACCAGCTCCAGCAATAAAAAACATAAGAAGTAATGAAGTCCCAATTGCTTGATGCAACGTATACCCCATGATAAAAATAAGGACAATAGTCATCGACCCACTACTGCCCATCCCAGTAAATCCACTGGAAAAACCAATTAATCCACCAAAAAAAATGAAACTGAGATGTTTATGTTTTTGAAACTTGGAAAAATTTACTTTTTCATTAACCACATCAATATTTCTTTTGATACCTCCCCTAAGAAGCATATAGCCAAAAAGAATGAGCACAATTGCAATTAAAACCTTCAAACTTGATTCAGGAGTTCCAGTTGAAAAATAACTTCCAACTAGAGAACATAACACTCCAGAGACACCAAGCAGAATAACTGGTTTAAGTTTTACATGATCTTTTAATAAAAAGATAAGCCCTGCGATCAGACCAATGATACAATCAACAAATAAACTCGTTCCAATTGCATTATAAATCGATGAACCCAACACTACCGTGATCAGTGGAATAATGAATGGTTCAGCTGTTCCGGATGCAATACCAACATATAATCCGCTTCCAAAACCTGTAAGAAAGGTAAGAACGGTTGAAATGAAATCATCAAACACAACTCCTCCGTAACAAATTGATTACATAAATGTTTTATCTAGAAAAGCAAGTGAATCATTAGAATAAAAAGATGTGAAGAATAAGGGAGAAAATCTTATTATAATTGAAATAAATCCATGCTTAAATACCGTTCACCTCTATCAGGAAGAACAGTAACTACTTTGTCAAATGCTTTTGAAACTTTTAATGCAGCAAGCATATTTGCTCCCGCACTAATTCCCACAAGTAAACCATATTGTTCAGCTAGTCTTCTTGACATCTCCACTGCTTCATGACTACCAACAACAATCACCCGATCAACTTTATCCATATCGATCAGTTTTGGAATGAATCCATCACCAATACCTTGAATACGATGTTCACTAATGCGCGCGTTACTCCCTCCAAACATCACTGCTGCTTCCTCAGGCTCCACTGCAATCACTTTCACATCAGGGTTAATTTCTTTCATCACTGAAGAAACACCTATAAGCGTGCCACCAGTTCCAACACCCGCAACCACTGCATCAACCGGACCGATCTCCTCAGCGATTTCTTTTCCAGTTTTGATATGAGCCATAATATTATTCGGATTGCTGAATTGCCTTGTGTAAAACGTTTTTTCATCTTTTGCAAGTTCCTCAGCCGTATCAATTGCTTCCTGAAGACTTCCACTTTTTGAGGTAAGAACAAGTTCAGCCCCAAACGCTTTCATCATCAATTTTCGTTCCCGGCTCATATTCTCAGGCATTACGATAGTCATATGATATCCTTTGGCTGCAGCAATCATTGCCAATGAAATGCCAGTATTCCCACTACTTGCTTCCACAATACGGTACCCTGGTTTAAGCAAACCTTCCTTTTCAGCTGCTGTAATGATTTCTAAAGCAACTCGATCCTTAATACTGCCACTGGGATTCACACTTTCAAGTTTGGCATAGACATCATCAACCTTGATAAGTGGAGTATTTCCAATTGCGTTTATGACTGAAGAATACAAACTCATTTTTACTAAAACCAACTAAGAATTACTCTTCTTTTATTAAAACTCATCTAAAAAGAAAAGAAAAAAATGAATAAAAGTTACTCAGTTTTAACCAGTAATCCTCCACGTTTATAAATCTCTAGTTGAGATGGTGAGAACGGTTTTGCTTTCAACGTGATCTGCTTTGTTTCATCAATGATTTCACCAGTTTCAAAATTCACGGATAATCTATCAGCATCATCAACTTTCTTAGTAATCCCTTCACAAACAAGAATAGGCATCGCATTGTTAATTGCGTTTCGTTCATAAATCGCACCAAACGATTCAGCGATAATCACGCTAACACCAAGGGATTTGAAGCAATCCACCGCTTGTTGACGGCTACTTCCACAACCAAAATTCTTGCCAACGATCACAATATCTCCAGGTTTTGCGTTTTTAGCAAAATCCTTATGTCCTTCAAGATTATCAAAGGTATATTGTCCCATCTCTTCAATATCTGTGATATGTAAATATCGATTATGAAAGATCATATCTGTATCAATATTGTCTTTATCAATTACCCATGCCCTACCTTCTACAGTAACAGGAACTTTTTCTGTTGGTTTATTTGGATTTGATTCATAG
Organism: uncultured Thermoplasmatales archaeon; assembly: GCA_964414035.1. Taxonomy (GTDB): domain Archaea; phylum Thermoplasmatota; class E2; order DHVEG-1; family DHVEG-1; genus EX4572-165. Next base: position 18,643 of record CAYPUK010000092.1, read on the forward strand.
GTTTGATTGCGTGGTAAACCAATTGGTGCTGGTGTTTCATCAATCTTATCAGCAGAAGTTATCTTTCCAGAGACGACAGAAGAAGCAACCGTTGCAGGACTTGCTAAATACACATTTCCGGGTCCTTGTTTTCCAGTAAAGTTTCGATTCCCAGTTGAAATCTCAACTTCATCTTTCCCAGTCTGTCCGATTTGACCCGCGGCACATCCTGCACAACCAGCAGCACCAATTAACGCACCTGCTTTTTTGAAGATATCGATCAATCCTTCATCCAAACATGCTTCCCAAATCCTATTTGTAGAAGGAACAATCTTTAAAACTCTACCTGGTGCTACTTTACGATTCTTCAAAATATTAGCCGCCATACGCATATCTTCCATTCGACCATTCGTACAAGAAGCAATAATTCCAGAATCAACGGGGATATCTCCAACATCATCAACGTTAACCACATCTTCTGGATGACCTGGACGAGAAATTTTCGGACGAATATCAGTAATATCAATCTCAATCGTTTTTTCATAATCTGCGTCATCATCTGCATATACGGGTTTCACATCTACGCCAACACAATCTCTATAATAATCAATGACCTCATCATTTGGTGGAAACAAAAGCACAATACCTGCCATTTCAGTTGCCATTGAAGCAATAGTAATACGCCCATCTAGTGATAATGAGTCAACATACTCCCCATACATTTCAGCTGCATACCCAAGTAAGCCATTCGCACCAAGTTTTTCAAGCATAAAAAGAACCACATCTTTTGCTGAGGCTGATTCGCTCGGCTTACCTTTCAACACAATTTTTACAGTGGGTGGAACTTTAAACCAAATCTTTCCATGAGCCCATGCATGAGCAATATCCTTATCTCCCATACCTTGACCAAACGCACCAACTGCACCAAGAATATTTGCATGTGAATCAGTCGAAATAAGTGTTCCACCAGGTTTGACTAATCCATCTTCAATAGCAGTATGTGTTCCAATACCATTATCTACATCATAAATTTTTATTCCATGTTTTCGAGCAAATAACCGACAAATATGTTGATTGGCTGCATATTTCTGATCACAACCACCAGGATTCGTATCAAAAGTAAAAAATGTTTTAATAACATCATCTACACCCAAATTATTTTCTTCAAGGTTCTTAACAACATTAGCCCCTCCAAAATCACGAGCTATTCGAGCATCAATCTCAATATCAATGATATTGCCAACAATTGCCTTTTGATTAGAATGTTTTTCAAAAATTTTTTGAATAATTGTTTTTCCCATCATGCTTCACTCCTTTTGGTTTATATCTCGTTCCTCCGGTCCATCATATTCACAATCAACAGAAAACATCTTCCTCATCGGCTTATACCGAGTTTGTTCCTCATACACTTGTGCAGTTAACCCTGCAACTCGACCAAGTAAGAAAAACGCTTTTCCCAGTCGCCAATCTAGATCCATATCAGAAATAACTGCTGCAATAGCACCATCAACGTTAATCGGAAGTTTCTTTCCAAGCGCATTAGATAACTCTTTTTCAATTGCCTTAGCCAAATGAATATGACCACCAGTTATCTTTAGTTCATCAGCCAAATCAAACAATCGAACCGTGCGAGGATCCTCACTATGCACCCGATGGCCAAATCCAAGAATACGTTGATGTTTTTCTCTTGATTCAGCAACTAAGGTTTTTGCCATTTCTTCAACCGAGCTTCCTTCTTCTTTCATCCGCTGTACCCCCTCTTGCATGAAGCAAGCACCTTTTTCAATCGCTCCACCATGCGAATCACCAATACTTAAGATTCCAGCAGCAACAGCACTAGGAAGTGGCACACCACCTGATGCAACAACACGAGCTGCCATTGGTGAAGGAGACGTTACTCCATGATCAATACAAGATGTAAAAATGGCATCCATCATCTTGCCATGAGATTTACTTGGTAATTCTCCTTTTATCAACAAATAGACAACATGAGGAAAAGGAATGTTTCCAATCAAATCTTGCTGACGGTAGCCTTTTGTTATCAAATGATTTGGTTCAACCTTTGTAATCGAACTTTTCCATTCCATAAAACATTACTCCTTTACTCGATAAATAACGTCTAATAATTCACCATTCTGCCATTTGGTGATACCAATAATCTCATCACCAAGATCAATCTCAGGAGGACCACCGGTTTGTTTATCCGCCATTTCTTTTAACGATTCAATAGAAACAATCTTTACATCAGCGTTCCCTTCAAGTTTTTCAAGTAAATCCGTTCGTTTTGGATTAATAGCAATACCTTGATCAGTGACAATTGCATCAATCACATCACCTGGAGTGGTAATTGTGGTTACTGCATCTCGAATTACTGGAATTGTTTTTCTGAACACTGGCACTGTTATCATGGTTAGATTTGCTCCTGAAGCTGAATCTTGATGTCCTCCAATTCCATGAAGTAAACGGCCATCACTATGCGTGTTCACATTTACATTAAAATTAGTATCTACCTCAGTTGCACCAAGCATGGTTGCATGTAATCCATCTAGAAATCTACCTTTTGAAGATGGATCTGCATAATGTCCGATATCCGTTATTAACCGCCGGGTTTCCGCGATGTATTTGATACTTTCCACATCAAAACATTGCAGTCCATATGCATGTTTCACCAGTCCCTTTCGATGCATTTCAGCAATAAACTTAGTGAATCCACCAGTTTCACAAGCAGCAACTACATTGTTTTCTTCAAGCGTTTGGTCCAAATATTGCAATGCTGCAAGTGATATGCCTCCGGCTCCAGCTTGAAAAATTAGTCCGTCATTGATAAGACCAAGTGCACTCATTAGATCAATACATTGACGAGCAATATGAAGTTTCTGCGGATTATTTGTTACTTTTAAAGAACCTGAAACAATATCTTTAGGGTTGCCGATTTGATCCATTTGTACTACATAATCAACATAACTTTCAGTAATCTCTTGGAATCCGCAGGGCCTATCGACTAAATTATCAGTTACAATGATGACATGATCTGCATGCATAGCATCGACTTGTGAGTAACAAATCGGTCCGAAGGCACTTTTACCAATTATTCCAGTACAATTACCACGGTCATCTGCTGCTGATGCTGCAATAATTGCAACATCTATGTGAAGTTCATCGTTTTTTACCGCAGCCCACCTTCCACCATGAGATCGTAACACGACAGGAAAATCTAAAGGATTTTTGGATACATAATCACCAACAATACCATTGATACTTCCTTCGATACGTGAAATGGTTCCTTCCTTGATATGATCAATAACTGGTTCATGAATAGGAAACAATGCAGTTTGAGCAAGTCTAAGATTTTTTATTCCAAGATCACGAATTACATCAAGCGCATGATTTACAACATAATCACCATTTCTGAGTTGATGATGAAATGAGATAGTTTGTCCATCTTTCAAACCGCTTTTTTGCAAGGCCTTCTTTAATGTAGTAACCTTTGAATCGCAATTATTTTTATGTGCTTTTTTGAATGGTTCAAATGTTTCTCCAGCGATTTTTTCAGGAAGTTTTCTTCCTGCAGAATTAATCGCACTCATTCTTCCACCATTGATTTCTTAATTTCAAAATCAATGAAATCACAATGATTTACAATGACTGCTTCAGCTGACCGTTTTGTTTTATCACCTTCGTGTGAATGAGCATAGATAATATGAGCAATCTCGTCAGGAAGACCGTGTTGCCAGGCTAGTTTTGCTCCAGCAAGTGGATGACGGAATTTTTTTCCGTATTCTCCTTTAACGATTTTTTTATTGATGACATCATATTCCACAAGTTTTCCTACATCATGAAGTAAGGCTCCTGCAATCAAATAATCTTGATTCAAATCTTCTTTACGTTGTTTCATCACTGCATAGACCATATGAGTCATTCTTTTGGTATGATCCGTTAGACGCCCTGAGTCTTCAATCAGCAAGGTGAATGGGACATCATGAATACTGTTCCATCCTCGTTCATCTGCTGCTGCTTTCCAAATAGCAACAACTTTTTCTCGTAACTCTTCATCAGCTATCCACATTAGTTCTTCAGAAAAACAATCCTTTATTTCCTTTTCACTTACCACAACGGTTTCCCCCAGAGGTAATCTTTTAAATTGCAGCCGTAATGGAAGCAACGCATTATTAATATTTGTCTTCGGCAAAAAACGTAAAAAATTGTGGAATGAGGGAAGGAAAGAGGTGATTTAGAGGGGTATTGGATGGGTACCCGTTAAAAATCTTATCTTTTGGGTGTGCTTCCTTCCCAACCAGCTTCCATAGGAGAGATAAATTCTGGTTTTAAGTGTGTTTTTCGCAGGTAGGTATCCTTGTGAATGTGCACAGCAGTATGAATATGGATAAGACTTGTAAAGAAATCTTTAATAAATAATAAGAATAAAAGTAATGTCAACGGCGTGTTCTTATGTCAGCAGGGCTACTAAAAAGACTACGTATTTCTAAGATCGATGCGATCATTGTAGTGGTTTTAGTAGTTATCGCTGGTTATGTTCTTTCTCAATCTGAATATGTTTCTCCTGCAATTGAAAAAGTAGTTAGCCCTACGACTGAACAACAGGAAACACCCGAACCTGAACCAGAACCTGAACTGCCTACGCCTCCTGAATCCTTGACTGCAGGATATATGCGCGCTGTTTCTCCTGAGGATGAGGGACTTCATTTTGATAAGGTTCAAGTGTCTCGGGAATGGTGGTATTATTCTGTTATTTTTGATGAACATAGTGAACTTGCTGGATGGACGGCAACCATTAGTTTTAATCATATGGCCAGATCAGATCTTTTAGGAACTTCAAAACCTGATATGTTCGTATTCACCCTTCATGGTCCTGATGGAGAAGAATACGGTGGACTGGTCAATAAGGAACGTGGCCTGGGAATTTTAAAACAACCCACGCTTCAAGCAAAAACACCTGGTGTTGGTGTAAGTTTTGAGGATTCTTGGGCTGAAGGAAGTGCTCCTGAATGGTTCGTTCATGCTGAGGATAATGACATTGATAAGAATCATGAAATCATTGCTGATCTTTCGTTTTTTGCCCCGCATGATCCTCTTTGGACGATTGGCGATAAAGCATTGAATAAAAACACGCAGAATCTTGCTTCCTATGTGTTCTTTGGATGCAATGTCACCGGAACTATTGAAATCGATGGGAAAGTATATGAGGTAACTGGCATCGGACAACATGAACATACTTGGTCTCCAAACCTTGTTACCAAAGTGTTAGTAAATGGTTGGGATTGGGCTCATATTAGTTTAGATAATGGATGGGATATGTATTATAATACGTATTATCCAACCCCTCAATACATTTCTACAAAAACTCCTAACACCAATCCAATTACAACATTGATTATTACAACAGATCAAGGAGAAACATTAACTTCATTTCAAGATGTAAACCCAGAGATTACTGAATCCGACGATGAGATTTTTACGTTTGTAAACATGCCACTTGAAATTCAGGTGAATGCAAATCCCAGCGTTTTACAACCACTTCTCGGATCATATCAGATAGCAGTTGATTTTAACATGAGGATGACCAATACCTACGAAAATGTATGGAAGTTTCCCACATATGTTGGTATGAACATTGGACGATCAACGGTGAGTGGGAGTATTAGTTGGACTGATGAAGAAGGAGATCAAGAAGTTGAATTTTCAGGTGTCGCTAGCACGTGGAGTATGAGAGCATTTTTGTAAATAGTTCTTAGTTAGTTCATATTAAGATAATATGCTTATAGGGAAAGTGAGATTTGTAGAAAGTTTTTTATAATTAACAATCGTTTATATTAAACGTAGGTAAATAATAAAGGGGACAAACTTCATATGAATGTTACAATCTTTAAAAGGTTCATTATTTTTGGAATCATATTAGTATTGACCATACAAGGCATTTCTGCAATAGGACTAGAAGAAAAGCAACAAAAAAATCTTGAAATCATTCAACAAAACATCTTAGGCAGTGAATATGAAGGACATTTACGAATCTACATCGTTGAAATCGAATCACGATGGGATATGGACAATGGTGCACCCTACGAATATGCATTTTATGATTTTGCTTTTGATGATACCGTAGAAATCCCATATTTGGAAACGTATGAAAACACCATCACCTGGCAAGGAGATGTTGAACAAGATAATGTAATGATTCTTGCTGCAATTTTTAATCCAGAAGCAAATCTTAATTATGCAAATCCACCAGATGGAAGACCTTTTGATGCATATTACGTAGATGCCGCCGCGGGCGTAACACCTGGCGAATATGAATCAAATGTTAAAAACGAAGAATTTACCCACACGGTGTTCTGTGAAGTTGGAACTGCCACAACTTGTGGTTACTGCCCCTTAATGGCCCAAACCTTAGAATCAATTTTCAGAAGTGGAGATTACCCATTCTATTTCGTTGAAATGGTAGTTGATAAAAGCAGCGATGCTAACAATCGAATGCGTGACTACAATTTACTTGGTATTCCCGCAGCATTTTATGATGGTGGATACGAGGTTGTTGTTGGTGGTGGCGCTGAAGCAAGCTACCATAGAGATCAAATAGAAAAAAGTGGTGAAAGAGATGTTCACGATCTCAATCTCACTCTTGGCTCAGAATGGATGGAAGAAGGAACAATTGAAATTTCAATTACGATTACAAACAATGAAGAACTCCCAAACAGGCCACCAGAAAAACCAAGCATTACTGGTCCTGAACAAGGAAAACCTGGAGAAGTAAAACAATTTGAGATAACTACTACCGATCCTGATGAAGACGAAGTCTACTACATGATCGACTGGGGTGATGACGAAATAACAGAGTGGCTCGGACCATATGAATCTGGGGAAACAATCACTGCCGAACATGAATGGGATGCTGAAGGAAACTTTATTATCAAAGTCAAAGCAAAGGATCCTGATAACGCGGAAACCGAGTGGACCTGGTTAAGAATAACCATGCCCAAAAACCAATTTATTCACTTTCCATTCTTAGAATGGCTTCAAAATCTTTTCCCATCTTTGAACTGGTTACCACTACCACTTTAGCCAACAAATTACTTTATTTTACTCTTTAACTTTCACTTCACCATCATCAGCATTTAATCGTATGTTATCCCCTGTTTTTATTTGACTGATATCAATATGATCAACACAAGGAATACCTGCAAGAATTGCACCAGTAGCAACAATGGTTTCAGTTTCCTGATTAATAATTCCAAGGGGGCCAACACCATTCTTTTGCAATCCATAAATTACATACGAGCCAACCGTTGAACCCTTCCCATTAGGAAACACTAAAATTTTATCTTTCACCGATTCTCCTTCTAAAGAATGTCCCTTTTCAATAACGATACCAGTGTTGAGATCAATACCACCGTAAAACCCGATTGGTTCGGGGGAAACAATTGCTTCGCCAGTCACATTTCCTGGTGAAATCATTCTTCCCTTCATCTAGGAAACCTCCTCAATCAATTTATCAATATTAGCAAACACTACTTTTTGCTTACAAAAACCAGGCATGTAATTAGCGGCTTTCCCAGAGTTCACACCAGTTTGCTTAAACCCCATTTGTTCAATAGGAGAAACCACCATACAAGTATCAGCGACCACGTGACCACCAGCATCTTTAATCGTCTGTGAAAAACCCATTCGATCCGCTGCTTCCTTCATCATCCTAGAAGTGCAAATCCACACTGGTTTCTTTAACTTTTTACCAGCTACTTTTTCAGCAAGCGTAGCAATCTCTCTTAATGATGCATGAGGACAACCAAGGATCACAATATCTGGTTTTGAGCCCTGACTCAATGTTTCATAAGTTTCATCTATATCTTTTTGTTCAACAGTAATGGTTTCAGTGACATCAGTATCGACCAAATCAGATTCAGGAGTAAGATTCTCAATATGATACAAAGCAACAGCACCTGAAGCTGCCATGGCTGCACCAAGTGATTTCAAATGATCAGTATTTGCATTTGTAATACCTGTAAAAAATGGGATTTTATTTTTTACTTTCTTACCAACTAAATAACCAAGTGCTCCATAATCAGAGGTAAACGATAACTCTGCATCAACCTGCACTTTTATGGTTGGCTGACGATTCTTCCACAAATGCAATCCATACTCCGGAGTGCGACCACAAATCGAAGCAGCTAATGCTGAAGGACCACCCTCTCGATTCGTTCGAGCACCAATCACTGAATTTGAAAAGGAAACAGCTGAAGATTCAGACCACGCAATATGTTCTCTAAACCGAGGAAGATTCCCCGCTAAATAAGGAGTACAGGTGGATGTAATCACAATCCCCATTTTTTTGAATGCATCAATAATCCGTAGTTGATTCTTAGCAAAATCCTTTGGAAAACCAAGTTCCTCATAATCTTCCAAATCCATTCCCGCAGGATTTAAAAAGGTAAGGACTTGTGCTTTTGCATGCTTCGAGGCCATATCCTCAAGAAAAGCAGTACCCGGTTCACCAATGGATTTATAGGAAACACCCGCGACTTGCACAGATCCAACCGGAATCATTTTTTCAGCACCATAGATATCACCAAGCCGGACCAATAATCGAAACAAACGTTCTTTGACTTCCCCTGCTTCACCATCAAGCATTGCTTCTTCTTCTTTTGTTAAATACATGATTCGATCTCCTTACAATTCTGAATTATTTTATCAATATCATATTTAGTTGCATTCTCAATATGAATCCCACCAACAGCTACCACTGTTTTGTTATATTTCTTACTAGCCATCTGCGCAAGTGGTTCTAAGACAATATAATCCTTATGACTTCCCAATCGAACACTTTTAGATTTCTTGCCGGGTTCACAAACCACCGCTGCACCAACATGCGGTTGCTCTCCACCTTGAAGAACCAACAACACATCCTCCCCAATCTTTTGTTTTTCAAGGGTAACACGATGTTTACCTTCACCGGATATAATCATCAACATCAACTAATTTATAACTAACTTTTTCGTAATTCTTCTTATCAACATGTTCTGGAATCGTTGCATCAAGACCCATTTTCGCCGTTTTTGTTTTCTCACCTGGAACATGAATACCAGATGGATCAAGAGAACTACCAGGTTGTTTCTCTTTGATTACCAGATCTTTATCCGCCTGAAATCGAGTAGCAATCGCCCATTCCACTGCTAAAGAATCATAAATATCAACATCCTCATCAACAACAACTACGTGTTTCAAACTTCCATGACCCTTAAAGGCTGCATCAATTGCTTTTTTAGGTTCATCAGGATGACGTTTTTTAATTTGAACAACCGCATGAAGCCAACTGCCACCACCAAGAGTAACATACACATTCTTACAATCAGCAACCTTGCTTACTTCATTATAAATCGTTGGTTCCTTTGGCATACCCATCAAGGTCTTATGTTCAAATCGACCGGGGATCAATGCTTGATACATCGCATTATCTCGATGCGTGATACAATCCACAACAAACACCGGTTCTTGCCGTTCGAAATCCCGAGTCTCAGTGAGATCCACAAATGGACCTTCCCGATCCAAATCTCGAGTAAGCCTGCCTTCTAAAACAATCTCTGAAAACGCTGGAACCTCTAAATCCTTAGTCTTACATTTCACAAGCGGTGTTTCATCTAAAGCATTTGCGATACTAAACTCATCAACATCAGAAGGAGGACCTAATGATGCAGCAACCATAACCGCAACAGAACTACCCAGACACACTGCCATTTCCAAATCACCATCGATCCTATCATAAGTGGTCCGAGTCTGCCGTTTCTTAATCAAACGAGCAGTAAGCTTATTTCTTCCGATTTGCATCATCCGATGATACGAGACATTCCGACCATCATCAGGATCTTTAATCGTACAAACTGAAGCTGATAAATACCTGCCCCCATCACCACTAAGATGGTGAAGAATGGGTAGTTTCGATAGATCAGGATCCATAATCACGTGTTTCTGACAAGGAGCATTTTCAACAAGATCTGGTTTTTTTGGATGTTTTAAAGATTCTACCAGTTTAAACAAAAGATCTTCTTTTGTGGTATCTAATCCTTCAGCGATAATATCCCTATTAGATGTGATTCCTGCAAATACCGGAAAATCAAATCCCTTAATCTGATCGAAAAGTACTGGTTGTTCATCAAGTGAATAAATAATATTAGCTGCTTCAAACTCATGAGAAACAGCCTTTTTGATACGAGTTAGTTTTTTTTCTTGTTCAAGTTTTTTTAAAAAGGATCGTAAATCCATTTCTTTTAACCACCTTGACGTTTCACACCAATACTTGTTTTCAAGGTTTGAAATCCTTCTTTTTCAATGGCATTAGCCACTTCATCCTGCAGTTTCCTTCCAGGAGTTAACGCAATCATATTTCCACCGAGTCCACCACCAGTTAGTTTTGCTCCATATGCTCCATACTCTTTGGCTAACCGTACTAGAAAATCAAGTTCTTTGGAAGAGACTTCGATTTGTTGCAATAACTTATGATTCTCATTCATCAGTTTTCCAATTTCATGTAAGTCTTCATCGATGAACGCTTGCTTTGCTAAATATGCGATGTTCTCAGCACGTTTGAAAATCTCACCGTATTTATCTGGTTCAGATTCCTTTCGGTCTCTAACACCAGCAACTGCTGCTGTAGTATCAGCAACCTTTCCAGTATTTCCCATCACAATCTCCACAGGATTCATCAGTTCGATCCTATCCATTACAGGATCTTCCTTTTTTTCAAACCAAATAAGACCTCCAAAGGTGGAGGCAGTATTATCAATACCTGACGGTGTTCCATGATAGCCTTTTTCTCCCTCATATGCTATTTGATTGATTTCTTCATCTGAAAGGTCCAACTGATAATAATCCGATAACGCTCTAGCGATAGCAACACATGATGCAGCACTAGCACCAATACCACTAGCTGCATACAAGGTTCCTGCAAGTTCAACTTCAACGCCTTCATCAGAAAAATCCAGATCCATTTTCTTTATGATCCGTTGAATGGAATCCTCTTGTTGATCCTTTTTATCCTCCTTATATCTAGGAGTTGCATTTCGATTATCGACTAGATGTAACCGTGGTTCTTCAAAAGATTGTGCTTTTGCTACCGTATATTTTCCAATCGCTGAAACAATCGCTGGTACTCCATAGACAACAAAGTGTTCATTGAACAAAATAGCCTTTCCAAAACCTATACCCTCTCCGTTCATGATGCATCACAAAATTTTTTGAGAAGATTCATCTTTGTCATAGTTATGTTAAATAGGTGAATAAAATGACAGTATTTCAGATTTATGATTGTTTTCTTCGTTTCAAGAACTGTTTTCTTAGTTTTAGAATGGTCGTTCCTTTTCTTTTTGCTTCACGAACTGAGACAAGAAAGCCGATAAAACCAGTGAATAGATCGGTGAGAATGAAACCTAACAAGGATACCAGAAAGATTTTTTCATTGGCAATGCCAAAAAGACTTGAAAAAATAATAATCGCAGTAACCTCTCTTGTTCCAAGTCCTGCAAAGGTTATCGGAATAAATCCTGCAACATTAGCTAAGGGAAACAATAACATAAAGTAAAGATAGGGAATAGGAAGATCTAGCGCTAGGACTAAGATATATTCCTGTGAAAAAATGATAATCCAGGTAAAAACTCCTACAAACAACGGATAGAATAATGCTTTGATTCTGGGAAAGTCTTGGTAAAAGGTGTCTGAAAATTGATTAAGATATGATTTGAATTTTTTGGGAATAAAATAGCGAATCATGAAATTAAAGAACCATTCTCCACGATCCCGCCGCATAAAGAATAAAAGAAACAAAACAAAAATAATCATCCATCCCGCAGCAATCATAAACAATTCGGGATAATCGCTTAATACCAGAAAGGCACCAAGAAGAATCATAATATAAATCGAAAAGGTATGAACAATCGTTTCTATCGCAGAATTAACAAATAATTTCCCATATGGTTCACCCGTGTATTCTTTTAAATGAGGAATGCGCATTAATTGACCTAAATATCCTGGTGTGATACTCCCATAAAAATAGCCAATGAGAAAGATGTTCATTGATATCCAATAAGGGACATAGATTTTTTGTTCCTTTTGTACAAGTTTCCATGCATAATTTCGAAGAAGAATTCGAGGTAAGGTAAACGGGAGGATTAGTAGTATGTAAAGCGGATTTATCGAAAAAAAAGCTTCTTTTATTTTTGTGATATCAAGTTGGTAAATAGTATAAACAAATAAAATTAGGCCGATTATTGGAAGAAATTTTTTAATCAGTGTGAATTTTTTCCGTGCCACAGTTACCCTGCATCCCAGTTAATATTTAAGGATTTATTTATTTTTGAAGCTGTTTGAAAGGATATCAATCATTTTTTATTTTCTTTTTTTAAACGATGAATTGCTTGTAATTCCTTTGATGAAAGTAATGGTTTTTTCTTCGAAGCAATTTTTATTTCTGGTGGTTTTTTAAATGCATCTTTAATTACTTTTCCATCAAAATCTGGGGAAAGCGGAACGTTCATCATTGCTAATATCGTGGGAACAATGTCGACAATTGAAGCATTCACTTGTTTATTTTGAACAATGTTTTTACCATACATGAAAAGAATGCCATTCGGACGATGATCACCCATCCAATCATAGAAACCAGGTTTGGAAAGAGTGGAAAGTGATTTTTTTGATGACTGAAAGATTTCTTTTATTCCTTCAGGAGGTTGTAATAATTCTTGAGCACTGTATTCTTCCTCTAAATCAAAGATGAGATCAAGTGGATCATTTACCGCATTATCTCCGTATACTTCCTCTTTGGTATAGATATTTTTAACGATAGGTTTGTTTGTATCTGGATCCTTAACATTTCTCAAAAAAGTAATCAGTTCATCACGAAGTAAGTTGTAATCCTTAGGATCTACAATACCATGTTTATATTTGCCTTTAAGATTGATTCTAATGCCTCTTGAACAAACAGAATGATACATCGCCTTTGTTTTTGAATAATCAATTCCACTCTGAGAACTTCCCGATAGAACAAGTCTTCTTCCAATATCAGATCGAACGATTTTTTGCAGGGGAATAAGATGAAAAATTAACCGGCTAAATCGATCAAAGAGAAGAGCCATAAGAGTGTTCATGTTATGAGCCGGATTTGAAGTAGTTTGTAGATATCCTTCGTTGTACAAAGCATTGTTCACATAGAAATATTTTTTTGGTTGGCCAAATCCATGATCTGAAACTAAAATAAAGTTTGCATCCGGATACTCTTTCATCATTTTGCCAATATACTCATCTGCTTGTTGATAACACGAAAGAATCAGATTTTTTTTGTTCCATAACAAATGTTGTGCATCATCTGTTCCTCTGAAAACCACCATGGTGAAATCCCAATCATCCATTTTCATTAGATTCATGGTCACCTTCCCATGTGAAATGGTCATCTCATTGATTTGATTGGCCAGTTTTTCTGGAGCATATCGTGCCGTAAGATTTTTTGGGATGTCATCAACAGCGACTTGTTCTAATACATATGAACCAATTTTACCCGGCACTAATGCCTTTTTTAGTTCTTTAGGATAGGTATAATTTGAATCTGGGGAGGGCGTCAATAACCCAGTAATCATCACCCCATTTATCTTTTCGGGGGGATAAGATCCTGGTACATTGACAATAATGCTTCTTTTGCCTTTATTACTGAGCATTTTCCAAATAGCAGGTGCTTTTCGATACCGGGAATTTACAATGTTTTTGTTTGGGGTATCGGTGCGGAAAAAATCATAAATACCATGTTTTCCTGGTTGCACTCCAGTAACCATGGAGACCCAGGCGGGCGCACTATAGTATGGTGTTGTTGACCGGAGTTTTCCATGAACTCCTTTATTTTTTATTTTTGCAAAAGCTGGTAATTTTCCTTCTTTAATCCATGGAAGGGCTAAATCAAGGGTTGCTCCATCAATGCCGATAAGGACTGTTTTAGTCATATCGAGAGCGGCTATCTAGGCTATAGAATATTAAATTTTCTTTTAACAGATGTGAAGAATATCCCGGTTTCTTCAGTTAACAGCCGTTATATCAGCGAAAAGGTTTTTATTAAGTTTCCAGGTTATTCTGTGAAAAAACCCAAAAAGTGAGCGGTTTATTAACTGATAACGAGGTAATCTCTTATGGACTTAAAAGAAAAAGTGATTCTAGTTTCAGGAGCAACCGGCGGCATGGGCGAAGAACTTGTAAAATCATTATCTAAAGAAAATTGCAAACTTGCCTTATTTGCTCGACGTGAAAAAAAATTGAAACACTTAAAAAATACACTAGAATCCAAAACAACTCAGATTACGTATAAAACATGTGACCTACAATACAAGGATCAAGTGAAAGCAGCAGTGGATCATACCATAGAAACTTATGGACGAATTGATTTAGCGATTTTAACAGCTGGTATACTTGTTCCTAACCCAATTCAAACGTTTGATAGCAGTATCATCAAACAAACCATGAATATCAATTTTATGGGAGTTGTCTATTTCACAGAACAACTTCTTAAAGTGATGAAAAAACAACACGGTGGAACTATTGCAGCTGTCTCTACGCTTCCTGATCATAGAGGAGTTCCTGGTTGGGGTGCATATGGTGCTAGTAAAGCCGCAATTAGCTGGTTGATGGAGAGTTTGCGAGCTGAAGCAAAACAAGAATATGATATTAATGTGATTACGATTAAACCTGGTTCAGTGGAAACGCCTATGATTGAAGAGTATCATAGACCTGGATCTATAACGCCAGATAAGGCAGCAAAGATTATGATTAATGGTATTAAAAAGGAGAAAAGAGTCATTCAATTTCCAATTGCTCAGGTGTTATCGATACGCTTGCAAGATCTGTTTCCTCCAATTGCCTATGATCTCTTGCCGATAGAACAAGCAAAAGGAGCAGGTTATCCAAAAGTAGAAGAAGAATGAACATCTGTTAACTGTGATGATGATGAACCCGCTTTTCAATCCATTCATTTCTTTTTCATTAGTTAAGAAATCTCTTGTTGATCCAAATAGAATTAGGAAGAAATCAGTTGAACAAATTAATCAATACAAAAATAAAGCATTTAGAAAAATGGTTGCTTATGCATACACTGTTCCAGTGTATCATAAAAAATACAAAAAAGCAGGAGTTCATCCAAATGATATAAAAACCATTGAAGATACCAAAAAATTACCTTTTATTTCAAAGGATGAACTCAAACATAATTTTGGCGAAAACATCTTGCCTAAAAACTACAATCAATCAAATGCTTATGCATATTGTACTGGAGGAACTACAGGGAAACCATTATGTTTATACACAGATTTTTACACTGTTGTTTCTGCAGCACTGATTCCATTAAGAGAATTACGTCTTTTAAACATTCCAGCAAAAAACCTTCGATTCGTTCACATTGGAAACTTCAATCCCAATCGAATCGATCTTCTCGCCCAAGAACTCTTTGAAAAATACTTAGGATTTCTACATATCACAAAAAATCAATTGAACCTTGATGTCAGCATGCCCTTAAAAGACATAATGAAAAAAATGGATGAATACAACCCAGATATCATCATGACCTATCCAGCAACATTTCAACATTTAGCATATCTCAAACGAAACGGACATGGAGATCATATCAAACCAAAACTTTGTTGGACCGGAGGAGCAATGCTTGACGAATACACTCGAACTTCAGTTCAAGATGCGTTTGACTGCCCATTACTCAACATCTATCCCTCTGTTGAAGCAGGAGCTGACATTGGTTTTGAATGCTATGATGGCACCTGGCACGTCCATGATGATTTCTTTCATCTTGAAGCAATTGATGAACAAGAAAACCTTGTTGAAACAGGAGAACGAGGTCATATTGTGCTCACTCGGCTCTGGGGAAAAGGAACACCGATTATTCGATACACGGGGATGGATGATTGGGTAACACTTACTGATCCGATCTCTGATTCATGCGGGCTTACAACAACGACTATTAAAGGTGGTGTCGAAGGGAGAAGAAGAGCAAATATCATCTTACCGAATGGAAACGTTTTTCCCCCAGGTGCATTTTGTTTTATCACTCCAGTTCTTACTAAATTTAACACCTTTAAAGTAAAACAATATCAAATCATTCAACAAGACCTGCACCACATAGATATCCTTCTTGTCATCGATGAAAAACTTCGTCATTCCGGAGCATCCGTTGAAAAGATAAAATCTGAGATTAAAAAAATATATGATCAAAAAGTAGGTGAAGGAGTAACAATAACCATCAAAGAAGTTGATGAAATCCCTCGTGAAAAAAATGCTTCAAAACCTCCACCAATCGTTATCTCACATGTTAAAGATAATAGAATATAAATACAAATCATCCTTTCAAATAAAAGTCAAAAGAGACAAAAAAACGTTTCATTACATCTATTTACCACTGGTATGACCCATGTTCGAAAAAATTCAATTAAAAAAAATCACAAAATTTCTCCCCCTCATTGGCATAGTACTTTTTTTATACATCCTTTTTGACATTGGTTATGAAAAAATCATTCAATCTTTCTCACTTATACCCTGGTATTATTTTATTATCGCTTTACTCGTATTCATTCCAAAGATAATCCTTGCGGGTATTAAATGGCAGTATCTAAACAAGAAACAAGAAATGCATATTTCTTTTCCCACAGTTATAAAACTATATCTACTCGGATTGTTCTATGGAAGTGTCACACCTGGTGCAATCGGAATGCACATTCGCGTCTATTACTTAAGGAAAAAATCAAGAGCATCTTTTGAAAAATGTATCGCCAATTCATTAATAGAATCAACACTTGCACTTATCGCAGGGCTCTTCTTAGCAATCATTGGGTCTGGATTGATCCTTAAATCCTATCCCGGTGTATTTCCCATTATTATTGGTTTTTTTATTATCTATACTTTAGCTTTTACCTTTTTTATGGAACGTAATCGAGGAAAAGGATTTTTTTCATTCATCATTCGTCCATTTCTTCCAGGAGATCACAAAGAAAACCTAGATTACATTATCTCCCGATTGTACAAAGATATACCACGTTTGCGAGATCTTCTCATTCCATTTACCATCGAACTAGTGATGTGGAGTATCGCAGCCACACAAGTGTACGTCTTATCCCTTGCGTTTTCAATCTCAATACCTTATACTGAATTCATTTTGTTAAGTGTCGTTTCTGTCATTATTGCCAATGTTGTGCCTATCTCGATTGGAGGATTGGGATTACGAGAAGGAACTTTTGTTGTGCTTCTATCAACCTATGGAGTTTCTGTAGAGATTGCTTTTGTGCTATCCTTGGCTGGTTTTCTTGTAAAAAATCTTATACCGGGACTAATCGGTTTAATCATCTCTCTTTTTGAAAAAGAATCACCGGTTGAAGCAATTCAATCATCAGTATAATCACTGTTCATCATAGGTTCCTTTTTGAAAAAAAGAAAAATCAAGGTAATCCCAATCATCAAAATCGCCTGGACCATGAGATCCATCTGAAAGACTGAATTCTCGATATTTATAAAAATAATTCATACAACTTCGATAGTTAAGATATTCCCACCAAGAACTGCTAAAAAGACGAATGGTGTCCATATTATCGATTCCCTCAAATGTATCTGCTACCAATCCAAGAGTATGGCCAAGATGATGAGCAATTCCACCAGTGATTATCTGCTGTCTTTGATATTGTGGATAGGTTTCAGATAACCATTCAACTGAAATTGCAAATGAATCCATTGCATTCCAACCTACAAAAGGAAAATTTAAATCCGGGCAATAATTGCAGAGTAAGCCATAATGAAAAATATTTTTTCGAGGGTTCTGTAAATCATTATTCAAAAAATACTTCCAATACATATCTTCTAAGGCAGCATAGGTTGGAATGTGATCACAGGCATAATAAATCTCTTCACCACCACCCATTGAACCAGTATCAATGTGGAGGGTGATGTTTTGTTCTGCATAGGAATCTATTATTTTTTGTAACCAGGTTTCATCTGGTTTATTAGATTTACCATTATCACAGCTCATCCAATCTAATTCAAGAAAGATGTCTTTTTGAAATGGATGAGAGCCAAATTCATCCATATAATATTCCTGAACATTATTAAGAGCGTCGCCATCAGGATCCAGCATTAAATGATTGTTTGTTTCATTTGTTGGATATCCCCATTTTTCTTCCCACCAATCAGCAACATTATCATTGTCACTATCAACATCCTCACAAGGTATTGGTATTATTTCATCAAATGTATGGTTATACCTTGGAGACGGAATCAACTGGGTTATGCCAATATGATCAAAAGGATTTTTTTGCCAAGGAATGGTAACTATTTTTCCTTTAAAAAAAGAAATTTTATTTGTTCTACTCAAAAAAGATTGAACCGGTCCCAGTGGTTGACCCCACCAGTTATCTTTGGCTAAACAAGTTGAACCAGAATTTGAAAGTATGCTATACATCGCATTATTTACAATATGAGAATGAGTAATTACACAGGAGTTACCAGATTCAATGTAGATACCATTACGGATATTATCTTGAATAGAGCTATTTGAAACAATAATTTCTTTTGATGCTTCTCGAAAGGAAAGAGCGAAATGAGTGTTTTTTATAAAGTCACAGTTATCAACGACTGCAGATGATACATTTGAAAAACTAATGCCGACTCCATTATGCCTAAACAACGTATTATCTACCAGTATTTTTTTACTATCTGAAAGAAAGATTCCTCCCTTATTCACGCTATTATCTGTGATATTACATTGTTGAATAGTAATGTTAAATGATTGATCTAAAAACAGCGTTAATCCATTTGACCGAAACGTAGAACACAAGAGATCAAAATCATTTGAATATTGTAAAAGTAAACCCATTGAATTTCTTGCAAAATCACAATTTGTTATGAGCGTATTTGATGAATAGTTGCCCCATATTGCATTTCCGGTATGGAAAAACCATGAATCAGAAATAGTAATATTACTGCTCTCATTCAAGAAAATCCCTGTTTTTGTATGATGAATGATACAGTGAGAAATGCTTACATTATCTCCTTGATTAATACGAATACCTGCGTTTGTTTTATAGCCATTTGAATGACTGATTTCAATATTTTTAATCAAAACATTTGATGAGTTAACCGAGACGACCTCAGGTTGATATCCACCATTTATTATCGGTGAACCATGTCCAATGAGTTGAACCGGAAATAAGAGTTTCAGAGTTTCATTATACTCTCCATCGTTTATATAAATCGTATCATACGGTGTAGCACTATCCAATGCTTGGGAAATAGTATTAAAAGGATGATGGGCAGAACCAGTCCATGGACCATATGAATTACACGTATCAACGTAAATCTGATTCATTTGTTCATTTTGAATGTCTTTTGCTGAGAGTATAACAAAAAGTTGATCATTTGAAAAATTCGAAACTATCATAAGAAGGGTAAAAATGATAACTACAATCAACGTTTGCTTCCTCAGTCTAACACAATTCATAAACAATAACTATTATTATCTTCCACATTATAAAAATATATCCTGAAAAAACACCTTGTGATAACAAGAAGTGAGCCTTATGAGTATAAACAAAGAACAACTCAGAGACCAAATACGGAATCAAAGATCGAATAAACCAAAAAGTTTTATTTTAGAAAACAGCGAAAAAATCTCTAAAAACCTATGTAATCTCAAAGAGTTTCAACAAGCAGATCATATTCTCTTTTACGTTTCATACAATGGAGAAGTGGATACTCATTCACTACTTAAAAAAACACTTTCTTCAAAGAAAACAGTATTTGTTCCTCTATCTAACCCAAAGGATCATACGTTAAGCATTTCAGAACTAAGAGCATTCTCTGATTTAATACCGGGAACTTATGGTATTCTTGAACCAAAGAAAGAAAAAATTCGACCAAGTTCAATTCATAACATCGATGTAGTACTTGTTCCAGGAGTTGCATTTGACAAGTATGGTCATCGACTTGGTCAAGGCGGTGGATATTATGATTGGTTTCTTTCAAAATCAACTGCTATCTCAATTGCACTTTCTTTTGAATTTCAACTGGTTAAAGAAATTCCTGTTGAATCCCATGATCAATCTGTTGATATCATCGTCACTGAACATCAAGTGATACGATGCACATCGGATTAAGTAACAATTTCTTCTAATCGATTGCTCTTTACTGCTTTTTTAATTTCCATAGCGATTCGTTCACCATAACTAATGGAATCACCATACAAGTATCCAGAATGAGGAGTGAAACGAGTAAGTGGACTCCCCGGAATGCGCATAGAAACATCAAAGACTACCATTTCTTCTTTTCCACGATCCGAAGCAATTGCTCCTTGCAGGGCAAACGGCCCTATAATTCCAGGTGGGACTTCTTTTTTGGTAGTTGCTACAAATTTTTCTCCTAGATTAAAGATCTTTTCAATAATCGATTCTTTCGTAGTAGCTGCAATGTGACCCGTTTCGATCATTTTTGGTTTCAAATATTTCAATACTTCAAGCTGCTCATTTGCGGGTAAGCGAAGTAATCCATCAAGATTCGTTTGCCTGCGAGTATCTGTTCCCATAATCTCTAGTTCATCATCAATCATACTATAAAAATAATTAAAATTGACTTGCGCGCCAACGACATACTCTTCAATGACCGCATCATCTAACGCGGACTGAGTGATCATTTTTTTCTTAAGCAATTCTTCAGCTTTTTTCTTATAATCCTCATAACTAGATGCGTAAAAGAACGCTCGTTCATAACCCCGGATTGCCTCATTGACTTTAACGATGACCAAACGGTCGATATCCTCAGGTTTTTTAAAGATAAATGGGAATCTAATCCCTGCTTTTTCAAGAAGATAATACTGATTTTTAGGAACATCTCTTTCTTCAAGTTTTACCATTTCTCTAGTTCCATAAATTGGTACATTGAATTTGTTTTCAATATCTTCAAAATTAAAGTATACCCAAAAATAACGATTATGAATGAAAATCGTGTTTTTATCTCGCAATATCTCTTGAATATCTGGTCGAGTAATATCTGCGAATTTGTCTAGTACTATTGTTTCATCAATACAACCACGGCCGTCTTCACGGGTCTTGTAATATTTCGTATAGGTTTTTTCACGTCCTTTTTGACAAACCGCTAGTGTTTTAAAGCCATGTTTTTTAGCACCTCGACAGACGTCAAGACCTGAATGTCCTCCGAGTACACCTATCGTTATATTATCTGCATCATAAGATCGCACAATATTTTGAATTGTTTTTCGTTCAATCATGAATGGCCACCCTTTATAGTTTCATAATCCTCATAGAATTCCAAGTGTTATGGAATCTGAAAGAACACTTATTTGAATCGAGGTCTCTTTGATAGTAATTTTGGTAACGGTAACGGTTCAGTTGGAAAGCCTTTTCCATACTGATCGATGATACCTGCAATTTCTTCTAAGGAATAAATCTTATCATTATCACCAAGTTGAGCTGAACGAAAACGAGGTTTAAATCTACCAGCTGTTTTTTCCTTTTCACCAACGACGATGATAATTGGCGTCCATTCCTTTTCAGCATCTCTAATCCGTCGTCCAACACTTTCATCCCGGTCATCAATATCTGCTCGAATCAATTCCAATGATGAATGATTCTGTAATTCTTCAATATATGCTTCACAATCAGCAATGAACTCATCTCCCAGCGGAATAAAACGGATTTGAGTTGGAGAAAGCCAAAGTGGAAGCATCGCTTTTTCTCCCTTACTCATTCGAATTGCTTCTTTTTCAAGTAATGCATAGATCACTCGTTCAATTGCTCCAGAAGGGCTACAATGAAGAATGAGCGGATGTTTTTGTTCACCATCAGCATCAGTATATTGAATATCATAGCGTTCCCCATTTTCAATATCGATTTGATCTGTACTTAATGCAGATGCTTTGTCTGATTTATCTACAAAATTGAATTCGAATTTTAATATGAAATAAAAGATTCGTTCATCCCAGAGTTCAATAAGAATTGGTTTTCCAACTTTTTTTACCAAATCAACAATGAATTCTTTATTTTCATTAAAAAAATCCTTAGTTGTACGAAGAGCCATCTCGACATCGCTAGTATCTAAACCAATATTTTGCAAAACGCTTAAACTAAGATTGAATCGAACTTTAAATTCATCCATTGCCATATCCATATCAGAAACCATGGCATGAACATCAGGCATGGTAAATGCTCGAAGTCTACGTAACCCAGTAAGTTCTCCAGATTGTTCTCTTCTAAATGAATACCGAGTCATCTCATACAGTTTCAAGGGTAAATCTTTGTAGCTGATGGTTGCATCATGAGCCATTAAAAATTGACCAAAACAAGCAGCAAACCGAAGGAAGAAATTTCGTTTATCACTTTCAATTTGATATTGTCTTGCAGGAAATCGTTGTAAATATTTTGAAAGCGTTGGATGCTGCATATCATACATGATTGGTGTCTCAACTTCAAGACCCCCATAATCAACAACTCTACGGGTCACATATTGTTCCAGTGATTTTTTAATAAATCGTCCCTTTGGATAATAACGCATATTTCCTGCATCTGATGCCGGTTCATAATCCGCAATCTCTAATTTTTTCATCAGTTTTACATGAGCTGGTTCTTGTTTGACCGCTCTTGATTTTTCTTTTTCGTAAACTGAGAATTTTCGAAGGTTATCATGATTTTTAAAATCAAATTCATCAATAGTATGAAGCGTACCGTCTTCCGTGAGGATATGCCAATAAGAACTCAGTTTTCGTTCTTTTTTCAAGGATTCAGACTCATCATCTTTTTTACCCGGAGTGATAGTTTTAGAAAGTTCTGAAAGAGGATGGCCTTTACACGAAATTTTAAATGCCTTGTACCATCCAAATGGAGATCGTTTGACATTGAAATCCTTTTGTTTGAGTTCATATTCAAGTTCAACAAGCATGTTTTGTGCTTGTTTTGGACTTGCAAGATCTGAAGATAGATGAGCATATGGGTAGAGCATGATGTTTTTTACTTTGAGTTGATCAGCTGTTTTCGAAATTTCTATTATCGCGTTTTTAATTGCTTGATCTGAAGATTCTGAATCGGTTTTTTCAATGGCAGTAAAAACAGTTAATGCTTCATCAAAACGATCTGTTTTTTTCTTGATTTCTTCAGGTGTTTTGATGGCTTTGTTCTTTACTTCATATTCGATGTAATCGCTATGAATGAGTAATAATTTCATTTCATCAAGTCCTTTTGAATGGTCTAAATTATCTTTTTATTCTTAAAGATAATGATTGCTTGCCGATGTTGACAAAACAAGATTTCTCTCATAAGTATTTATGGGGGAGGCGGCGGAGGTGTTTAACACCGAAATTAAAAAAAATGTATGAACTTACTAGCGATCCCATCTCTCCGCCTAGCAGTTGAAATGTGAAGTGTATTATAAGTATGTTTCGAAATAATGAGGTCTTGTCGATTGAATGTCATATTAATATTGATATTTACTTTATTTAAATCTCTTAAATACTATCACAAAATATAAATAGTTAACAATTGTTAATTTATAATTGGTAAACAAATGAAAAAAACAAAGAACCTAATGATGTGGGCCTTCATTTTTCTTATCGCGTTTATTATTAACAGCCACCTATTCATCTCAATCACTGCCCAATCAAAAAACGAAAATAAAACAATCATTCAGAACGTAAAACAACAAATTTTATCTATGGATAACAATCCACCAAATCCTCCAGAAATCACAGGCCCTACCTCAGGAAAAATAAAGGAAGAACAAAAATACATCTTTGTACTCACTGATCCCGATCAAGATTTACTATTCAACCTTGAAATAAAATGGGGAGATGGGACAGAATCCCTTGATTGCGGCTGTGGAAAATCATGGGAAAATGGAACTGAAGTCAACGTTTACCATCAGTGGAAAGATGAAGGAACGTACAATATCACGGCTAGAATACAAGACTCAAATGGCCTCTGGAGCGAATGGTCAAATCCTTTATTTGTTACCATGCCACTCTCCCACCAAACCACACAACGACAAACGAATGAATACATTGATATATCAGCTCAAGAAGCATGGGAATTAATGAATAACACAGAAGATGGAAGACAAATACCAATTGATACCAGAAGACTAGATGAATATATCAACGAAAGAATAGTAACGCCAGATCCTAAAGATTGGTCACGCTGGTTCCCGTACGAACTACAAAGTGACGGACCAGGACCCATAAAAAACGAAGGAATCCTTTTAGATCTATTCATTTCACATTACAATGATAAAGAAATCATCATTTACTGTAGAACCGGCAGAAGAACAGGTCTTGCTGCCCAACTATTGATAGACAATGGATTCCAAGGTAAACTCTACAATATGAAAGATGGTATCACAGAATGGAAAGCCGAAGGACTTACAACTACGTTAACAATATAAAAATTCAAATGAAAAAAAGATTAAAAGGAAAGAAAAAAGAATCGTGTTTACAACAATTTCTTATACGCATCAGCATCAAGTAAGTCATCTACTTCTTCTTTCTTGGAAAGCTCAATCTCAACTAACCATCCATCATCATATGGATCCTCATTAATGATCTCCGGTGTATCCTCAAGGCTCTCATTTACCTTTTTAACAGTTCCACTAACCGGAGCATAAATCTCAGAAACAGATTTCACCGATTCGACCACGCAAAGCTCATCGCCCTTGGAAATCTTCTTTCCAACTTCAGGAAGTTCTGCAAAAACAATGTCTGTAAGTTCTGATTGAGCATGATCCGTAATTCCAACGATAGCAGTTTTTCCTTTCACATCAACCCATTCGTGAGTCTCAGTATATTTTAAATCATCTCTTACTTCATCTGACATAGATATCAAACCTTGTATTTACCCACTTATTTTAAATCTTTCTTTACTGCGTCTTTGCCCAATCTTGTTTTACAAAAGGAGGTTTAACCACTTCTGCTTCAGAAGGTTTACCTCGAATCATAATCTCAACTGTATCTCCAAGAGAAACAACGCCTGGATCAAGATAGGCCATGGCAATTCCTGTTTTCAAACAAGGAGACATACTGCCACTAGAGACTACCCCGATCTCTTTTCCTGCATGCTCAACCTTCATTCCATGCCGGGGAATCCCTCTCCCAGTGCACTGTAAACAAGTCAACCGTTGATAATCACCCTTCTCCTTTTGTTTCAATAATGCGTCTTTACCAATGAAATCATGATCCCAATGCATCGCCCAAGATAGATTTGCTTCTAAAGGAGTACGGCCTCCTTCAAATTCATTTCCAGCTAGTAAAAAACATTTCTCCAATCGAAGCGTATCCCGAGCGCCTAAGCCGATCGGTTTGATACCAATCTCTTTTCCAATCTCCATGATTTTTTCAAAAATAGTAATCGCATTCTCATCCGGACTTACCTGTAATTCAAATCCAAGCTCACCAGTATAACCTGTATGAGAAAGAATGCATTTTTTCCCAGCAACAGTTGCATCTGTACAAGCAAAGAAACCAACCTTTGAAAGATCAACATCAGTAACCTTTTGAAGGACCTGTTGAGATAAAGGTCCTTGCACCGCAATAATCGCATAATCCCTAGAAACATTTTCAACCTTAGCATCAAAACCAAACGCATCAACTTGCTTGTTCAACCATTCGGTCACTGGTGCAGCCATCCCCGCATTTGGAATGATCATATATTTATCATCAAGATGCATAAAAATGGTATCATCAATAATAGTCCCATCCTCCTTAGTTAACGCCGTATACTGGCTTTTCCCACTTCCAAAACGGGATGCATCTTCAATTGTTGTTTTTGATAGCAACGCTGCAGCATCTTTTCCAGAGATCCACACATTACTCATATGTGAAACATCAAAAATACCAACGCCTTTTCGAACACTCAAATGTTCATCTTTAATAGAAGAGAACTGAACAGGCATGGTAAAGCCAGCAAATTCAGTAAATGTAGCACCTAATTCTTCATGTAACTTGTGTAATGGTGATGTTATTCCCATACGTTTTACCTCATGGGTGAATCAGCAGGGTCTAATTTAACATTTCGACAAAACCTATATCCACCAAATCGTTTACCCCATTGAAAATGGTACTTAAAAACAATAATCAACTCATTCGCAAAAGAAATAAACTCTTTACTAAAAATCCTAAGCACTGTAAAGGAATCAGCATCTACGGTGAACAACTCAAAACCATTAATGGAAAACAATACAGATCTTGGAATCCATATCGAAGTAAATTTGCTGCGTCACTTCTTAAAAAAAGATTCGTTTTATCCTTACCTGAAGATTCAACGGTATTGTATCTAGGAGCCGCAACAGGAACAACTGTTTCTCACGTATCAGATCTACTTCCTCAAGGCATGATCTATGCCATTGAACACTCAGCTATCAGTATGAAAAAATTGTTAAACATGGTAGAACCCCGCAAAAATATCATTCCAATATTTGAAGATGCAAATCATCCAGATCGTTATTTTTCAATTGTTCCCCAAGTAGACCTTGTGTATCAAGATATTTCCCAACGGAATCAAGCAGATATCTTCATTAGAAATATGGATACCTATCTAAAGCCTAATGGAACAGGAATTATTATGGTAAAAGCGCGAAGCATCGATGTTTCCATTCCTCCAAAAAAAGCATATCATATCGTAGAACATGAACTCAAAGATCAAGATGTCGTTATTAACCAATCATTTACACTTTCACCATTTGAAAAAGACCACGCTGCATTTGTCGTACAGAAACAAGATTAATCCAATAGATGGCTATGAAACGAAGAACTATTGAGATAGGATTGTTAAAATTCATTGTTCCATTCATCATTGGGCTTGCTACCGTTTACACTGTTGGCATGTTGTTACCAAATAATTCTACGTATAAATATTGGGCTCTTGTCGCTGCATATTTCTTTCCTCCATTTGGTAAGGAAACAATTATTCCAATCGGAATTTACGGTGGAGAGATACCCATTCCTTTTAGCAATGACATCATGAGTATTAATCCTATTGATCCATTGATTATGGCTCTTTCCATTGCTTTTGTCGATATCATTGTTGCCTTGTTTTTGATGTGGAATTATGATTTTGCAAAACAAATTCCATTTGTTGGAAGATTCATGAAAAAAGTTGAATGCATTGGGCAGAAATCATCAAATAAATATGCTTGGATCACTCCGCTTCGTTTCATCGGAATTGTGTTGTTTGTGATGGTTCCATTTCAAGGATCCGGAGGCCTTGTTGGTTCCATTGTTGGACGGTTGATTGGGATGAAACCAATGAATACCTTTCTTGCGATCACTGTTGGAGCGGTCATTGGTTGTACGTTCATCGCTTTTTTTTCAGATATTGTTTTTTCAGTATTCTTCCAGAACTTTTTGTTAGGCATCCTTATTCTTATCATTCTTATCGTCATTGGAATTATGATTGTAATGTATAGAAGAAATAAAAACAGAAGAGGAAAAAACAATAATCCCAAAAAATGATCAGCAGATATTCACATCGATTTCTTTGAGCATGCAATTAATGATGTAATCTGGTGCTTCTCTAAGTAAACTTCGAAAATGAGATGGTGGAATGACATCTGATCTGCTTAATTGTTTAGCTCGATTCATATGCCGGTTGATTTCTTCAAGATACAGCTCTTTGATTTCCTCAGAATGCTTTGAAAGTTTCTTTTGGATTGCTTTAATTCGAAGGGAATTATTACTTATTTTTCTATTTTCAAGACGGGTGAGGAGTGGAATAATGACACTATCAATCATTTCCCCATTTTCCAAATCTACCAGATCATCGGCTAGTTGATAGGCTAAGCCGATTTCCCTTCCGTAATCAGCTAAAACATCCAAGATTTCACCGGTTGCTTCAGCTTCAATGGCGCCAAATTTACAAGCAGAGGAGAATAATGATGCCGTTTTCATGTTAATGATCTTAAAATATTCCTTAAAGATTTTTGATTTAGAAGAAAAACCATTTCCATTATTTTCGTTTTCTTCTGAATCTGAAGCATTATATTCAACTTCTTCAAGTTCACCATTGAGTACTTCATCCCAGGTGTCAACATACAGTTTTGCGATTTTATCCCCGTGACTTAACGCAATATTAAATCCAATGGAAAGCATACGGTGACCAACAAGCAGTGCTTTTGGAACTCCTTCTTGAACATGAAACGCGGTTCGACCTCGTCGAGTTTTATCTCCGTCGATGATGTCATCGTGAACTAATGAAGCAGTATGAGCTAATTCAATGGCAACAGATCCTTCCACGGATCGTTGATATTGATATGGTGTTTCTCTACCTCCCGTACAAACTTTAAAACAAAGTTGTTGGACCATTGGCCGAAGTCTTTTTCCGGATTGAAGAATGGAAACAATCTGTTTATCCTTTATAGAAGATCTGATTTTTTTTTCAACATCTACTTTTGTGATATCAAAAAAGTCTACGAGTGTTACTGTTGAGTCAATGTTATTTGTCATCGGATTACCTCTATATGTTTGCCTCGACCCGGGGCGCAGAAATGCAACATGTTAATTATACATCCTATTTTATAAGTTTTCCCCACTATTGCCGAATTTTATTTTTGAAATAACTAAAATAATATAAAAATATATTATATTTTGAATTATTTTAATAGAACAATCCGTAATTTTCTATCCTCTAAATGTTTTTGCAATAATATATTGCTCACTACTACTCTTGCGAGAGGCTTTTGGTGAAAATTGCTTTACACTGCTGAAAGAATCCTTTACTTCATCAACAAATTCCTCAAGCATATCACCCATAAACACCTTGCACACAAAGGAACCCTGTGGTTTAAGCAGTTTTTTAGCAGTTTTTAATGCTTGGGAACAAAGATGAATGCTTCGGGCATGATCCATTGAATAATTACCAGAGATATCTGGAGACATATCAGACAACACCACATCTACGGGTTGAAATGACATTGCTTCTTCAACGTCGTTAATCATTTCATCATCAGTCATATCGCCTTTTAAAAAGATAATATGATCAATTGGTTTGATGAAAGAAAGATCCACTCCTACGACTAAGCCATCTGATCCAACTAATTCAAAAGCCACTTGACTCCATCCACCAGGTGCAGCACCCAGATCAACAACTATATCACCTGAATGAATCAGGTTGAATCTTTTCTGGATCTGACGTAATTTATACGCGGATCGAGCCCGGTAGCCTTCCTTTTTTGCTTTTTTGTAGAAGTGTTCCTTTTTTTTCTCTTTGTACCAACGAGTCATATTAGAGAATAATATCGATGTCTAAGCGTTCAGCGAGTTCCTTATACCGATTTCGAATAGTAACCTCAGTAACTCCCGCAACATCCGCGACTTCCCGTTGCGTTCGTCGTTCACCACAAAGAATAGAAGCAATATAAATCGATGCTGCTGCAACTCCTGTTGGTCCTCGACCGCTCGTAAGTTCCTTATCTGCTGCATCTTTTAATATTTCAATTGCTTTTGCTTGCACATCACCACTTAACTTCAGTTCACTACAAAATCGAGAAATGTAATCCTGAGGTGAAGTAGGCATTAGTTTTAAGCCAAGTTCACGAGCGATGAACCGATACGTTCTTCCAATCTCTTTACGAGAGACCCTGGAAGCATTAGCAATCTCATCAAGAGTTCTTGGAACATTACATTGCCGGCAGGAAGCATATAATGCGGCAGCCGAAACTCCCTCAATGCTTCGTCCTCGAATAAGATTCTTTAAAACGGCTTTTCGGTAAATCATTGCTGCAGTTTCCCGAACATTACGTGGAAGTCCCATTCCTGAAGCCATCCGGTCAAGTTCTGAAAGAGCAAAGGCAAGGTTTCGTTCCGTTGCATCACTGATACGAATTCGTCTTTGCCATTTTCGTAATCGATACAGCTGAGCACGATTTCTTGTAGGAATGGATTTACCATAGGAATCACGGTTCTTCCAACCAATCATGGTGCTTAACCCTTTATCATGAATAGTATAGGTCATTGGTGCGCCGACTCGTGCACGCTTCTCTCGTTGATCGCTATCAAATGCACGCCATTCAGGGCCATGATCGATAAAATCTTCATCAATGACAAGACCACAATCTTCACAAACCAGTTCACCCCGTGAATAATCACGGGTAAGATGAGTTCCACCACATTCGGGGCAATGAGTAATCTCTTCAATGTTTTGTTTATTCTTTTTTTTGTTTGCTTTAGCTTGAATCATAGAAAAGTTTCCCCTTTCTCCATTTATAGGTTGCGATACGTTTTTAAATGACAATAAACAAAAGATATATAAAACTTTCTATCCTACCCTCTTTTGATTCGTTTAAATCGAATCGATTTTGATTATAAATCACCTTAATAATCAATTGAGAAAGAAAAAAGGAATAATCTTCCCAAATAATACGCGAGAAGATATTTTTTTAGTCGCTTGAGAAGAATTTTCTGTACGCCAAATACGCTGCATACACATCAAGCTTACTAGTAATCTCAAAAGGCGCATGCATACTTAATACCGGGGGACCAAGGTCGATCACATTCATCCCCATCCGTGAAAAATATTTCGCTACAGTTCCTCCACCACCTTTATCCACTTTACCTAGTTCACCAGTTTGCCAGGGGATATTTTGTGAGTTAAGCATGGACCTGATCTCGCCAACATACTCAGCTGGAGCATCATTTGCACTATACTTTCCACCATGACCCGTATACTTAGACATACCAACTCCATTTCCTAGAGAGGAAGCATTTTTTAATTCAAACACTTGTTTATAATTAGGAGTTACTGCAGCATCCACATCAGCAGAAATCACTTTTGAATTTAGCATCACCGTATCAATATCTGCCGTTGAATCAATCTTTTTCAAAATCGATCGTAAAAAAGCCATTGCTTGTGCAGACGTATTACCTTCACTTCCAATTTCTTCTTTATCAACAAATAAGGCTATTGAAGTATAAACTGGATTTTCTACATCCATAATCGCTTGAAGAGAAGTATAAACACAAACACGATCATCCTGTCCATATCCACCAATAAGTGCACGGTCAAATCCTATCTCTTTTGGTTGATACGCCGGAACTGCTTCAATATCTGCAGACACAAAATCTTCTTCTACAAGACCATAATCATCATGCAATCTTTGCAAAACCATCTTTTTAAGTTTGTTGTTACCACCGTTCTTTTCATCATCCTCATCATCATTTTTAAATGGCTGATTTCCAATCGCAATATCTAAACTTTCACCTTGAATTGCATCCCTAACTTTTTTATTATCCTGCACTTCATGAGAGAGATGAGGTAATAAATCTGGAACGCAAAAAACAGGATCACCCGGGTTTTCACCAATACTAAGGTCAATTTTAGAACCATCTTGCTTAATCACCACACCATGCAACGCAAGAGGAATGGTTAACCATTGAAATTTTTTGATCCCACCATAATAATGCGTTTCAAGCAATGCCAAATTACAATCACCATCCTCAAACAATGGGACTTGTTTTAAATCCAAACGAGGAGAATCCATATGCGAAATGATCAAACGAATCCCTTCAGTAATAGGACGAGATCCCTTAACCACGACTGCTGCTCCCGCATGTTTATTTAAAAACAATTGTTTTTGTTTTGATTCAACGATACTTTTTATTTCTTTAACGGCTTCTCGTTCGGTTTTCACTTTAGATAAAAATGAAATATATCCTTTACAAAAATCAAATGCATCATTAATTTGATCTTTTGAAAAAATATCCCATGATGATTTCTTTTTATATTCAAAATCTGTATCCTCATCAACCATAATTATTCCTCTAATTCTACAACTTCAATAAACCATCCTAATAAAAAGATAACTCAAAAAAAAAAGAAAAAAGAAGGAAAAATATTATCGACGGATAACCACTACTAAAGCAACAACACCGATAACAACAATGATTCCGATAATAGCGATGAAAATCATAAGAGTGTTATCATTTTCAGTGCCATCGCCTGAATTTGGGTTATCTCCGTTATCACCCGAATCACCATTTGAAGTAGTGCCTTCACTCACCGTAACCATTGAAGTCGTTGTTGTCTCGGTACCTTCAGAATCAGCTACAGTTAATTCCACAGTATAGGACCCCGGATGTTGATATGCATGAGTCACGGTTTCACCGGTTCCAGTTGAACCATCATCAAAATCCCATTCATACGTATAATTTGTTTCTGTGACGCCCATATCAAAAAGATCCGCTAAGTTATAGGTGGCACCAGTAAATTCTATCTCTTCACCAGTATTAGCCGTAGAAGGAGCAGTTATCTCAGCCATGAACAAAAATGAATCAGGAGCTGCATCCATATATACTTTAGAGGAAGTTAACGAAAAATCCATAAAAAACGATTGTGCTCCAATTTTTGTAATACTTTCACTTGCATTATTCAAATTAAACGTTGCTGAGAACTCATTTCCATCAATAGTGTAATCTAGTTCATCTCCATAATTAAGTGTACAGTTACCACCCTCATATACAACTTCATACTCAAATTGATCAGTCATTACAAAAGCACTATATGCTAGTGGCAAAGGATCGGAAGAATTCAACAATAAATCCATCAACTCATTTTCATCCTCCATTCCATACAAATCAAGTGTTTCAATTTGACCACGATCGTTTACCTTAAACGAAATTGTTACTTCTGTGCCACCATCTACACGATCATAAGAAACCTCAACAATGTCAGCACCTGGAACATCTGCAGTTTCAGTTTGTTCTGTTTCTCCAGTGTTTAAATTTTGATTAAATGCAATTACATCATCTTCAGGATCTGTTTCAATGCCTGTTTCAGCAACAACCGAATTTGCAACTAAAAGAAAGCAAAATAAGGCTGCAATCAACAATATACTCTTTACCGACTTCATAGTAGAATCACTCCTTCATTAATTAGCAAGGTTATTTCATCATGCTATATAAAAGTGTTTTTACATTTTCTTATTTATATGCTTTTTCTCATTGTTCGGGAAAAACCAAATGAACACGTTTTAAAAAAGATGAGAAAACATGGGAAAAAGTATTTCATGGTGAAATTGGATTCAGAGTTTTATGGCACTTGGTTTCGCATTATTGACAATAAGTCCACTTTATGAAAAAGAAGTATTCGCTGAACTTGATAACAATATCCCACAAGTTATCGAAGTCCATCCATTATTTGGAGAATACGATATACTAGTGAAAATAAAATGTGAAAACATTGATGAAATTGGAGAAACGGTTATCAAGCGGATTCGTTCATTGAAGGGAGTAATGGACACTAAAACTCTGATTGGTACTCGTAGTTTAGAAGGTTAAAAATCAGATTTTTTCTTATTTTCTTCTTTTTCAACAATAACCCTAGTTTTTGGTCTTCATATACCTGATACAAATTTTTTTTAACTTCCAATATATTTATAATGGGAAAATAATATTGTTTAATGGGGACATGTATGTTCAAACACCAAATTGGCACTTCTATTATACTCATCATTCTTTTAATTACATTATTGCCACATGGATCATCACTTGTCGACTCTTCGTCTCAAACCTGGTATGTTGATAGTTCAAACACAATTGGTCCATGGGATGGAACAATGCAACATCCTTTTTTAAAGATACAAAACGCGATTAATACTGCTAACTCTGGAGATACTATTGCTGTGTTATCAGGGACATACAACGAAAACATCTCAATTGAGAAATCACTTATCCTTCAAGGTATTGGTGAACCTCAGCCAATTATCGATGGTAAGTACAGTCAGAATGTTATCCACATCTTACATCCAAATATAACCATATCTGATTTTATTTTGAGAAATTCAAGTGGAATGCCAAAAAGTTCTGGAATAACTTGTGATGCCGACAACATCCTGATAAGCAACTGTCAATTTTATCGAACCCGATCAGGTGTGTTGGTCAATCAAAGAAAAAATATTATTATTTCAGATTGTTTGTTTCATACTAATGGAGGGGGAGTTAATCTTCAAAAAGCAAGCAAGATAACCTTAGACCATAACGACTTCATACATAATGGATTAGGAGTTAATAGTGAATCATCTTCACAAATCACCATCAAGGACTGCTATGCAACCATAAATGGAATAGGCTTTTTTTTCAATAATTCCAAAGATAGTCACATTCTCGAATCAGCTGCTTTCAACAACAATGACAATCAAGGTGGTATCTTTATGGAAAGATGCGAAAATATTTTCATTCACAATTCAAGAATTCAGCATAATGGCTTTGGAGTAAAACCAATTTATAGCAAAAATATTATCATTAATCAAAGTACGTTTCAACACAATACTCATGTTGGTCTTTTTAATATCGAATCTGATGATATTCATGTCACTGACTCTCTTTTTACTGATAATTTTCGATTTAGTGTTCATAGCATTAATGGTTCTTTTTCAATTCATCAATCCAACATTTATTCATCTCTTGTAGGAATATTGGCTGAAGATTCCAGTGGTAATGCGGACAAAAACTGGTGGGGTTCATCATTTGGACCAGTTTTTTTTGAACATCCAACTATTGACCGAGTTCGATTCAAATCATCAAAAGTTGAAACGAGACCAGTATCAACCGAGCAATTTGAAGCAGGTGCCACATGGAATCTAGATTCATCACGTTGTCAGATTCCTGAGGACATCTGGCTTCATCCAGTCGTTACTTGTTCTGGCCAGGATACTGATAACGATGGAGCAACTGATACCTGGGAAGAAAAATATGGTTACGATCCATTATCCTGGGATAATCACAAAGAATTAGATCCAGATAATGATGGATTGACAAATATTCAGGAATGCTACACTGCTCAATGGGATTCAGATCCATTCAGAAAAGATATCTTTTTAGAAGTTGATTGGATGCCATCTCAAACTGGAGATCCTGATCAAAACAGATTAACCCCGAGCGATATTCAAATTATGAAAGAAGTCTTTGCAGTTAAAGATATTGTGTTTCACATCGATCATGGCGAAATGGGCGGTGGAGAACCTATTCCATATCAATCAAATTTTTCAAATGCAGATCTGAGAGATATCTATTGGGATTACTTTTTACATCAGGATTTAAACAATCCACGAAAAGGAATCTTTCATTACTGTATTATCAATGATTGGGGACCCGGACCTGGTTTTGCATTCGTTGGTTGGGATGGGCTAGATAGCTTTGATATTTCAGCTCAAGAACTTTCTGAAAACCAACCGAGAAGGGAACGAAATAGGCTGATTGTTGGTGGTAGCATTCATGAACTTGGTCATACCCTTGGCTTAACCGTCGATGATCATCAAGGAAACGATAATACTCCTGCGACCTGGTTACTCACAAAACAATGGTGGAGATATCGACAATACAAAAGCTGCATGAACTATTATTATACGTATCGGATTCTTGGTTTTTCAGATGGAAGCCATGGCCCATATGATTTTGATGACTGGTCTCATATGGATTTCTCATTTTTCAAAAACACGCATTTCAACTTGCCTGATGAATACCAATGATACTCTTGATCAGTCTTCTTTCCATTTTGTTAATAGAACGCCAACAATGAAGAAAGTAACTGCAAATAACAATACAAATGACGTGAAATACAGTGTTTTATCCATGTCTGCATAGATCATGGCATTGCGCAATCCTTCATTGACATAATATAATGGTAACCCTTGTGCAATGAGTTGTAAATAGGATGGCATTTGTTCAAAAGAAAAAAAGGTTCCCGAAAGAAACATCATAGGAAAGGTAATAGCGCCACCGGCCATATCCGCGGTTTCCTCTTCTTTTACAAAACGACTGATGATCATACCCATCCCAGAGAACAGTAAACTTGTTGCTATGATAATGATGATTGAAAAGATGCTAATGTGAATCTGTAATCCCCAGACAATCATTCCAAAAATTAAGATCACACTTGTTGAAAGAAATGAGAGAAATAACATAAACAACATTTTAGAAAGAATCCAATCCATCCGAGATACGGGCATCGTTTGCATTTTTCTTAAGATTCCATCTTTTCTAAATTTCGTGTTTCGTTCAATGCTTCCATAAATACAAGAGGCCATAATGGTGAATCCAATCATGCCAGGTACAAAATAATCGATGAATGAGAAATCATCGGCAATGATTTCTTCCTGTTGTAATGAGATTACATGTCTTCCACCTGAAAGAGCAAGATTATATTCTTGAAGCGTACTTGAAACAATCGTTTGAACTATGGAAGTCGTTGTTTGTTGGGACGGATCAAAATAAAAGGTAATCAAGCTGGAAAGTGACGTATTCATAGACGATTGCTCAATACTTGTTCCAAAATCAGCAGGGATGAGTAATCCTGAAGAAAAACCATGTTCCTGCATATATGAAGCAATATCTTCTGAGCGGTCGATCTCTTCTATAGTAATCATCGATATGTTCTCTAATTGATCTAAAAACAATGAGGAATGAACGGTATCATCATTATTTTGAATGACCAAAGAATAACTGCTTTCACCTGTTCCAGAAAAAATAGATCCGAAAATCAAAATGAGAAGAATTGGAAACAAAATCGTCCAAAACACGGTTCCCTTACTTCTCATCCATTGTTTTAAGCTTACTTTCACATCAGCGATAATAAATCGAGTGTTCATGCTTCTTCCTCCCGTAATCGAGCACCAGTTAATTGTAAAAAGAGTTCTTCCAGATTCGGCCGATGAATATCAATATCTTCATAGGTAACAGCATTCTTGCGTAAAATTGAGAGAACATCTAAGATCTGATCTTTATATTGAATAGTAACCAATACTGCATGATTATTTGATTTTTTCACTTCAAATCCAACGGGTTCCAATGCGTTTTTTACACTTTTTTCATCACACCCTGAAAATTTAAGGATGCTTCCCTTGCCATACGTACTAATGAGTTTATCAAGAGATCCCTCGGCGATAATACTTCCTTTATGAATGATTGCAATATGATCAGCTAAAAATTCAGCTTCCTCCATATAATGAGTGGTTAAAAACACAGTTTTTCCCTTATCTCGAAGATTTGCGATAACATCCCAAACCTCCCTTCTTGCTTTAGGATCCAAACCAGTTGTTGGCTCATCTAAGAAAACGATATCGGGATCATTTACTAAGGAAATCGCCACGCCAACTCGCTGTTTCAACCCTCCTGAAAGTTGCTTGTATAATTTATCTTCATCATCAGATAGATGCATTGCCCTGATGATTTCATCGATATCAGCTTGTTTATCAAACAAGCTTGCAAAATACTCAAGAGTTTCTCTAATAGTAAGTCGTTCAAAAGAATGAAACTCCTGAGGCAAAATTCCAATTCTATTTTTAATGTGATCAAATGACTCAGTGAGGTCTTTTCCAAAAATCGAAATAGTTCCATTTGTTGGTTTTCTAATAGATTCGATCATTTCAACAGTGGTTGTTTTGCCTGCTCCATTTGGTCCTAAAAACGCAAAAACTTCACCTTTTTTCACGGTAAACGAGATATTATTTACGGCAACTAACCGACCATATTCTTTTCTTAAATTGTGAACCTCAATTGCAGAAGAAAAAGAAGGTTTTGTTGAAAACGTAACTTTTCCAATGATGTGACAAGTTGGGCATGTGATTTTTTTAACCTCTCCAAAGGTTCCTGTAACAGAGAAAACATGGTTACAATTCGGACATTTTACTTGTTTTTTCATATAATCCCATTTATTATTTTATCAAGAGCTGGCAAGATATACATAGATTGTTTTTATGTTTTCCTTACAAAAAATAAGAATATATGAAGGAAAAGCGATGTATTACTACCAAAAAGAGGGATAACAAAATTTATAAGAAAATCTAATTATGGAAGATGGTGAGCAAAGAGCAATCTTTGATTAATTACTCTTTATGAAATGGTGAAGAAATATGGATCTATCAATTATGCAATCACTTGCTAAGGAAAATGATACGAAAATCGTTTTATTAGTCATGGATGGCGTCAGCGGCATTCCAAATAATGAAAAAAATCAAACTGAACTAGAAGCAGCGTTTACTCCACATCTAGACAAACTCGCTGAAGAAAGCATTTGTGGAATGCAAACTCCTGTGGGTAATGGGATTACTCCCGGTAGTGGACCAGGGCATCTTGGAGTATTTGGATATAATCCTTTAACTTATCAAGTTGGACGTGGCGTGCTTGCCGCGGGTGGCATTAATTTTGATTTACAAGATGGAGATGTTGCTGCTCGAGGTAACTTTTGTACTATTGATGAACAAGGAAAAGTAATGGATCGGCGTGCGGGAAGAATTTCAACAGAACTAAATCAACGCCTTTGCAAGTTGTTACAAGAAAAAATTGATATTCCTAATGTTGAAGTGTTTGTTGAAACAGTGAAAGAACATCGATTTTTACTAGTTTTAAGAGGAAAAAATCTTTCTGGAGAACTCCTTGATACTGATCCTCAAGAAACTGGCAAAAAACCCTTTTCTGCACGAACAAAAAATGATGAAGCAGATCATACTGCAAAAATAGTCGATACGTTCTTGAATCAAGCAAAAGAAATTTTACAACATGAGCATCCTGCAAATATGGTGCTTCTTAGGGGTTTTTCTCAAAAGCCGCAATGGCCAAGTATGAAAGAATGTTTTAAACTAAACAGTGCGGCTATTGCTGCTTACCCAATGTATCGAGGTGTCTCTAAATTGATTGGTATGGATGTACTTGAAACAGGTGAGACCATTGAAAGCGAGTTTGAAACGTTAAAACATAATTGGGACAAGTATGATTTCTTTTATGTTCATATCAAAAAAACCGATAGTTATGGAGAAGATGGAAATTTTGAAGCAAAAAAACAGGTGATTGAAGAAGTTGACCGTTTCATTCCAATGCTTAGAGAACTTGAACCTGATGTGATCATGGTCACCGGAGATCATTCCACGCCATCAAAACTAGCGTTTCATAGTTGGCATCCAGTCCCTGTCATGATTTGGTCTGAAGACTGCAGACCTGATAAAGTAAACCAATTTAACGAATCTGCATGTATAACTGGTGGATTGGGTCCGCGGTTTCCAGCTGAAGACCTCCTACCAATCGTATTGGCTAATGCAAAACGTTTGGAAAAGTTTGGCGCTTAATCAGAATAAAAACTACTGAAATGAATGGTAATATCAGGAGCAGCTTCAAGAGAATTAGTCATAAAGCACGAGATATTTGCTTGATAAATAAGATGTAAATTTTTCAGCGTTTAATCCTTCTCCACAAGTTTGTTTGATGATTTCATCAGCAGTCATCATCCGTCCATATTGATGAATATTGTTTCGTAACCAAGAGAGAATATTATTAAATTCTCCTTTTTTAATTTCTTCTATGGTTTCTGGATGATCTTTTATGAGTTGATTGAATAATTGAGATGCATAAATGGTACCAATCGCATAGGTTGGGAAGTATCCAATAGCACCACCGCTCCAATGCATATCCTGTAGCACTCCTTCTTTATCACTGGGTGGCATTATTCCAAGTGATTCGTTCATTTTTTCATTCCATGCTTGTGGAAGTTCATCTACCGTTAGTTTTTCTTCCATGAGATCTGATTCTAATTCAAAACGAAGGATGACGTGTAAGCAATAGGTGAGTTCATCTGCTTCCACTCGGATAAATGATGGTTTTACTGTGTTCACGTGTCGATACCAGGTTTCAAATGAAATATCATTCATTTGTGATCCTGCTTGTTTTTTAAATTCGGGATAATAATATTTCCAAAAATGTTTGCTCCGAGCAATCATATTCTCCCAAAAACGTGATTGCGATTCATGAAGGCCAAGTGATGGTGAATCAGCAATAGCAGTATCTTTGTATTTTCCTGTTGGCATGCCAAGTTCATACAGCGCATGTCCTGCTTCATGAACCGTTGAAAAAAAGGAAAACAAGGGGTTTTTTCTATCATAATTAGTAGTAATTCGAACATCATCATTACCTAAACTAGTGGTAAATGGATGTGTGGATTCATCAATGCGAGATGCATCAGTTGGAAGATTCATCTGGTTGAAAATATTATTACAGATCTTTTGTTGAACGTTTTTTGGAAACTTGATTGAAAGATCTTGTTGATGCTCATAGATTTCAGAAGAGATTACTTTGTCAAGTATTGTTTTTAATTTCTTTTTTAAAAGGGTAAACTCATTTCGTAATTTGTCTGTGGTCATCCCTTCTTCATAATCATCAAGCAGTGTATCATATCGTGGGCCTGGTAGATCAATATATTCGCAATATTCTTTTTGTAACTCAATGATTTTTTCTAAATGTGGTTGAAAAATACTAAAATCACTTTTATTTCGTGCTTGTTGCCATGCTGGATAAGCCATGGTAGTTATTTTTGCTGAGCGTTTTACAAAATCCTCAGGAACCTTTCTACTCTTTTCAACATCCTTATGAAGTCTTCTTACCACATGTTGATCTTCTGTTGATAATTCTGAAAACACGGTTTCTTTTTTTAAATGAGAAATATGTTTCCAGAATTCATCTGAAACCACTCTTCGATGGGCTAATGATGAGAGAAGAGATGTTTGTTCACCTCGTTCACTTGCTCCTTTTTGTGGCATATACGTCATTTGATCCCAGCCAAGAAGTGCACCAATACCTCCTAGCACTGAGAGTTCTTTTTGTTGTTTATATATAAAAGCTAGTGATTCTTTTGTAGAATTCATAAATATCTGCCTCTTAATTTTCAACTTCAATTCCAATCGGACAATGATCTGATCCCATGACATCCTGAAGGATGAATGCATCTTTTACTTTTGGTAAGAATTCATTGTTAACAAAGAAATAGTCGATTCTCCAGCCAACGTTTCGTTCTCGAGCACGAGTGCGCATACTCCACCAAGTGTATTGATCTGGTTTTTTATTGAATTTTCTAAAAGTGTCGGTGTATCCGTGATCGATGAATCGATCGAGCCAGGCTCGTTCAATAGGCAAGAATCCTGAGATGTTTTCGTTTGCTTTTGGTCGAGCTAAATCAATTTCTTTATGAGCTGTGTTGAAATCACCGCAGACGACGATGTTTTTTCCTTCAGCTTTAAGATTTTCTGCATAATCAAGGAAGGTATCATAAAATTCAAGTTTGTAATCAAGTCGCTTTTGGTTTTGCTTTCCATTGGGAAAGTAAATGTTGAATAGGACGAAATCATCGAATTCAGTGATTAGGGTTCTTCCTTCTGAATCAAATTTTTCGATACCAAATCCTTTTTTGACATCAATTGGTTTGTGTTTTGTATAGGTTGCAACGCCACTGTATCCTTTACGCTTGGCTGAATTAATGTAAATATGATAGTCTGGAGTGTTTTTCAAATGTTTTGGGAATTGATCTGGCATCGCTTTGATTTCTTGGACACAAAAGATATCTGGAGAATATTTTTTGAACCAGTCAAAGAATCCTTTCCGATCTGCTGCTCGAATTCCGTTTACATTCCATGATATAAGACGCATGAAACCAATTCCTCATTATACCCAGTAATACCAATTCCTCATTATACCCAGTAATTATCGAAGGTATCATTCAATCTTTGTTTTTAATAGTTCGGATTGCTATTTTATCAATATGACCAAAAATTGGTCACTACTGGACACTTCTTCAATATCTAGTGACCACCGTTTTAATCAATTGATGATTATGAATCAAGAAACTAGAAAACTATTTCCACCAACCATCTTTTATACGCTGGCAATTGCAAGTATCATCTTATGGATACTTTTTCCAAATTTAATCTTGTTTAATCTTCCATTCAATCTTTTAGGCATCCTGTTTATATCATGTGGAATCGTTCTTAATCTTTGGACGGATTCCTTTTTTAAACGATACAACACCACAGTGAAACCAGATGAGATTCCAAGTATGCTAATTACCACTGGCCCTTTTGCTCTGACTAAACATCCCATGTATGTTGGAATGGGGCTTATTTTAGTTGGAGAATCAATTCTTTTAGGATCATTAGTTACATTTTTAATTCCGATCATCTTTATCGTTTGTATCAGAAAACTGTTTATTCCCTTCGAAGAACGAACCTTAAAAACCTGGTTTCCAGATGAATACAAGCAGTATGAACAAAAAATACAATGGTGGAATTAACTATGAACAAAAGTCAATTGAAATATTATGTTGATCTCGGGATGGGGTCTATGTTCATTCTTTGTTTTATTACGGGTTTAATGAAATGGCCAACAAAAGTAATTGGGGGTATGGGACGCAACTCATTTGCAACGGTAGTTCATGATTTTAGCGGTTTATTTCTTGGCGTTTTCGTCTTTTTCCATTTATTGCTTAACTGGAATTGGATCGTGTGTATGACAAAGAAATGTATATTTCGTTAAAATGTGAATCTTAGTGGAATGGAGACATTTTGTTTTTTAAAAATATTTTTTTAACCCAATAGTATTTAAATAATAAAAGTTTGATAATATATATGATGAAACATCGGAGTTCTTTAAAATGTATGGGTTGTTTTGGTGTTGTCTTAATTTTATTACTAATGAGTTTTTCTTCTTTGGTGGTTTCTGATGAAGCTGTTTTTTCTCAGGTTGATGAG
>CAYPUK010000093.1:0-8444 GCA_964414035.1 uncultured Thermoplasmatales archaeon
ATATAATGTGGCAACCATGGAGAAGGCCGGATACGGGAAAACTGTACGTCCGGTCTATGAGAGCAGGAAGAGCTGGTAACAGCTCAACTTGACTCTATATAATTGATTATAAATAAATGCATCCTATTACTCCTGAAGGATGGGATAAATATGGGATGCAAAAAACATAAGCGGTCAACGCATGATTTTGAGAAAGCAATGTGTGATCTTTTTCCTTAATGGTTACGGGAAACTGCTAAGGAAAAAGGTGTGGTGAAACGAAAACGGAAGATCGATCCGGTTGCGATCTTCTGGGTGTTAACCTTGAGCTTTGGTGTGGGTATGCAGCGGACGTTAGCAAGTCTTAAACGCAGTTATGAACGTGAGGGGGAGGTAGCGTTGAGTGATAGCAGTTGGTATGAACGGTTTTCTCCAGAGCTTGTTGATTTTCTGAAAGCATGTGTGATCCATGGAATTGAACATATTGCTAAGGAGAAACATCGTCAACTTTCAGATAAATTGAAAGATTTTGAGGATGTGTTGATCAAGGATAGTACTATCATACGATTACATGAGAAATTAGCGAAGAGGTGGCCTGCTGTACGAAGCCGGAAGGTAGCCGCAGGGGTTAAAGTGAATACGGTGGTGAGCGCGGTTGCTAATAGTATGAAAAGTGTGTCTCTTTTTGGTGAACGTACCTCCGAGAGTAAGACGTTACGGATTGGTCCGTGGGTGAAAGATCGTATTTTACTGTTGGATCTGGGATATTATAAACATCATGCGTTTA
Source organism: uncultured Thermoplasmatales archaeon (assembly GCA_964414035.1). Taxonomy (GTDB): domain Archaea; phylum Thermoplasmatota; class E2; order DHVEG-1; family DHVEG-1; genus EX4572-165. The sequence goes on from CAYPUK010000093.1 coordinate 767, forward strand.
CAAGGATTGTTGAGAACGGAGGATTTTTTGTCTCTCGTTTAAAGAAAACTGCTAATCCCCTGATCGTATCTGTTAATAAGACGTGTCGGGGTAATAGTATTGATCTGGTTGAAAAACGTGTTAAGGATGTTCTTCCAAAGTTAAAGCGTCAGCGTGTAGATGTTATGGTGGAGGTACCGGTTAAACGGAGGAAGTATAATGGGAAACAACGAACGGATACCGTACAATTCCGATTGGTTGCAGTGTATCATGAGGAAGCAAAGAAATATCATGTGTATCTTACCAATATTTCTTGTGATGTTCTAGGTGTGGAAGAAATTGCTTCTCTGTATGGAGCACGATGGGAAGTAGAACTCATATTCAAAGAATTGAAGAGTCGGTATGCGCTTGATATGATCAAAACGACTAATGCAATGATTGTTGAAGCATTGATCTGGGTCGCTATTTTGACGTTGCTTGTCAGCAGATTGATCTATACTCTTGTCTGGAAGCGAGCTAAGGAAAAAGGAAGAGATATGGTTCGTTTTACTCATCTTCGATGGAGTGTTATTTTTTCTGAGAATGCAAGAGATCATCTCTCTGCATTATTCCGCTATTTGGATATTAACATGGATCTAATGGATTTCTACAATATTTATGATAATCAAGCATTTGATCCACATGCGAATAGACAACGATTTAGGGAGGAATGGTGGTCTTAACCGATGACACATGAAGATCAATCATATGTATACACCAATTCAAGTGTTTATTTAGAAGTTGTGTAATGAATTAATAATAAAAAATTTCGCCGTAAATAACGTTGCATATGTTGATTTTTTCCCTTGTTTTTTACCTCAAGTATTAATAATTCGTTTTTTCTGATTAATCTTTATCTTGTGTTTGTATAAGGAGGTTAACCGTATGCAACAGAAAAAAAAAGAGCAAACTAAATCCAAGCAAAAAAAGTATTCTGATGAAGAACTTATCGCTCTTGGAATATACACGGAAAAGGATGATTCTAAAGAAGATGAACATGATGATTCTAAGGAATAACCCTTACTTCACACTAATAAAAGTACATATAAAGATTTATAAAAATATATATTTTTTTATCCTGCTTTTTTCAAAAAAAAATCATTTGGGAGTATAAGATCATGAAAAAAGATAAAACTAACACCAATGAAATCACAGGTTCTACCGCAGATCGCATTCGCCGATTCATAAACATGCAATACGTAAAAATCAAAAGAACCGCAGCAGTAGGAAGCATGGTCATCTTAGCATTAAACCTGTCATTTAGCATTTACCCATACATCGAACACAGAGATATTCACCCCTATATCGCCATACCATCTCTTTTCATCGCAGTGGTATTCATCCTCTGGCTTGCTGCTCACATCTACGTAAAAAAACTAGAGATGTACAAAACCGAATTCTTAGCAGAACGCGTACTCAACCCGTATGGAGTCTATGCAATAGGTCCATTTGAAGAAATGAAATATCGAAACATGGATCTAGTCATCATGCAAAACTTGCATGAACTGCTCCCTGAAGGAAAACAAAAAAAGGAATTATATGAACAAATACAACGAGTCACCCACTGGTGTGATCTCGGATACATTCCAAAAAAAGATTTTCCAAAACACTTACAAAAATATTATCTAACAAAAAACGAAATCAGATTATAACCTGGTCGCAGGGTAATGAACAGCAGGTTAATCATAATCTTTTAAAGAAACAAAAGAATTCAGGATATGTATGGATCGGATCGGAACCTATCACATCAGACCATTTTCAACTGGACGAAAAAACGTTTCCCTCATCATCAAAGAAGGATGGAAAAAACACACTATTCACACCCTGATCGAAATTGATGTGACTAACGCCAGAAAAAAAATAAAAGACTATGCAACAAAAACTGGTGAAAAACTCTCATTCACCGGATGGATTATCACTTGTGCAGCAAAAGCACTCACTGAACACAAAGAACTTAATGCGTTTCGCAAAGGAAGAAACAACATCATTTATTTTGATGATGTCGACGTACCAATACCTGTAGAACGAACCATGGATAACGAAAAAATCCCCATGGCCTACATCCTCAGAAAAGCAAATGAAAAAACACTTCCTGAAATAACAGAAGAAATCCGATCGGTTCAAAAACAAGAAGTAAAAGGATCAAAACAAGTGTTAGGAAACAAGTTCACCCTTCTTGAAAAAATAGCGTTCAAATCACCAATGTTTCTTAAGAAATTATTATTATTCATGGTCCAACATCGTCCACTTCTTAAAAAGAAACACATGGGAACACTTGGAGTTACTGCTGTTGGTATGAAAGGAAGTTTGCCTGGTTGGATCATTCCACTGGGAGGAACTACGACTATTCTTTTTGTGATCGGAGGAATAACTAAAAAACCAGGTGTCATCGAAAATGACACTATTGCTATCAGAGAATACCTTCACGTAACTATAGCTGTTGATCATGATCTTATCGATGGTGGACCACTAGCCAGATTCCTAGAACGATTCTTAGATCTATGCTATCAAGGCTATGGAATACCCACCAAAAAGCAGAATAAGAAAAAATAAAATGTATGGATTTTTCTAACAATAATCACACATTTTTTTAATCAAGTTCATTCAACTCAACAGAAACCAGACCATGATCGATAATCTGCCTACATTCACCCAATTTGTCACGTAACTTTTCATCAGATGATGCATGCAAAACCTGCTGAATCATATCAATCATCCGTCGAAACAAACGAACCACATCCCCCTCTTGATAATTTGTTAACTCAAGTACCATACTAAACGATCCACCCATCGCCCAGGTTTCAACGATAGCCATCATCCGCTTCAAAGACAATTTATTCAAATGATGATACACATACTGATTCTCATTCAACCGATGAGTTAACTGTTTATATTTCTTATGAACTCCTTTAAAACTAAAATGATCATTTGCTTTTGGTTCATAAACAATAGCTGCAATGATCTGAAGTAATTCAAGTTCAGAAAATCGTTCATAAAAACCAGATGCAAATAACTCGCTAATCAATAACTCATGATAATAAATATGACTTGCGAATAATCCTTTATCAGTAATCGTTCCATCCTTTGCAATATATCCCATTTTCATCAATCGCTTCCGCTTCCGAGTAAATGATGTTTTCATTCTTACCTGCCGATGCTGCTGATGCTTCCGATGATACACATAAAAATTTTTTCGTAACAGTACGTTGATTTCATCTTCACTAAACAACATCAACATGTTTAACACGGTGTTAAATGATAATTGGAACTGACTTAGGATCGGTTCTTTATCCGCTTCAGAAATCTGATACAATTTTTCAACTAATTGAGGCTGATCGGGAATAGTAATCACAAAACCTGCATCATCAATCCCACGCCTGCCAGCTCTTCCAGCCATTTGAAAATATTCTTTAGATCGAAGCGGACGAAATCGTCTTCCATCAAATTTTCTAAGACCATTTAAAATAACCGTTCGCGCAGGCATATTCACTCCAACTGAAAACGTTTCAGTTGCAAATAACACTTGAATCAATCGTTCAGAAAACAATTCTTCAACAAGCTCCCGTTGCTGCGGGAGAAGCCCTGCATGATGAAAACCAATACCCTTAGATAAGGCAATAAGCAATGATTTGGAGGATTCTAATTCCTGAATCTCACTAGAAAGCTTTTTGCGAAAAGCATGTAAAATACGAGATCTGACTTGTTCCTCTTTAATAAAATCAGACCGTTTACCCAAACGAACTGCTTCACGTTCACATTGCCTTCGTGAAAATGAAAACACAAGGGCGGGAAGTTTATCTTTCACATGCATAACCACTGATCCCGCTGAAACAGATGGAAATCGTTTTGATTTCTTCCTCTTTTTTTTCTTATGCAACCGATTCATATAAGATGGCAGTTCTGAACGTTCAATCAGACCGCGATGCGCATCAAACACATAATGAGAAAGCGGAACCGCACGTGTTGCATAGTGTACGGTTTCAACAGGATGATCTTTAAGAGTTTGCATCCAAGACGAAAATTCTTTCACATTGGGAATAGTTGCAGAAAGGCATAAAAAACGAGTGCTAGCTGGACTGAACAAGATTGCTTCTTCCCAGACAGTTCCTCGTTCAGGATCATTCATAAAATGAATCTCATCAAAAATAACATAGGCAACATTTAGAATAATCGGATCATCAGAAAGTAACATGTTCCGATAGATCTCAGTAGTCATAATCAACACTGGAGCATGTGGATTAATAGCAACATCCCCGGTAAGTAATCCGACTGTTTCAAGACCGTACTGATTCACAAAATCCCGATACTTTTGATTAGATAATGCTTTGATTGGTGCAGTGTAAATCACATGTTTATTAAGTTTCCTTAGACATTGATCGATCATATATTCAGCGATTAACGTTTTACCGGTTCCTGTCGCTGCACTGACCACAACTGTTTTTTCGGATTGAATGGCCTTAATTGCTTTTTCCTGAAAATCATCTAATGTAAACCCGTGAAATTTCATAGCATAACACCTTTACACACAATAACTTCCTTTTTAAATGTATTGATAAAAATAGGGGTAAAAGAATGGTAAAAACGCGTTTTATCTCGATAGAAACATTTGATTTTAAGATTTATGCTGGAATGATAAAAAACCAAAATACAATAATTAACACCATCAAAAGTGCAATAAAGATAGTGTTCATTCTTTCTTCAACTTGTGAATTCATCTCTTCCACCTTCCTCACTAAAAGAAAAAGAGACCATTATTTAAATACTTTTTTTGCAGATACATCTACACAAACGTATGTAACTGCCAAACAAGTCAGAACCTTGAATTGTTGATTTCATCTGAATGAATCAAATACAATGCTGGTTAGTTATCTTGATGTTTCTTTTCCAAAACCTTTTGAATTCGGTCATGAAGATCTGAGATTTCCACTGGTTTTTCAACATACGCATCTCCAAGGAAATCACCAGCATTTTCTGCGATACGATCCGTTCTTGCGGTTAAAAAAACGATAGGAATATTGCTCCACGCAGGATTATCACGAAGTTTATCATAAACTTCCCATCCACTCATCCCGGGCATCATGATATCTAACAGAATGAGATCTGGTTGCTGCTCTCCATCCTTTAACAATTCAAAGCATTCTTCACCACTTCCAGCAGGAATGATTTTGTATTCATCTCCATAGGTTTCTTCAAACGCGGTTTGAATCCCAAAGATTTGATCTTCCTCATCATCGACTAACATGATCTTCTTCATCTTTGTAACTCCCTTCCTTTCACAAAGATATTAATGTTAAAGTATAATTTAAATCTTTTCAATAGTTGTTCCTATTTAAACCGGCATAGTTTGTTCAACTTTATTTTTTTGAACTAAGGGTAATGAAAAATGAATGGTTGTCCCTTTACCAATACCTTCGCTTTCCGCCCAGATTTTTCCATTATGCTTCTCAATGATTCGTTTACAAATAGAAAGCCCAAGACCAGTACTTGTAAAATCATGTCTGCTTTCATCAGCCTTATAAAACTCATTGAACATATCCTCTAATTGATGAGCATTCATTCCATAACCTGTGTCTTCAATTGATACATGAACAAGGTCTTTTTCTTGATTGGCCGCAATAGTGATTTGCCCATGTTCAGAACCATATTTTAACGCATTAGAAAAAATATTTTCAATGACTTCTTCCAATTGTAGTGGGTCTGCATTAACCTTGATATCTGAATCAATATGAGTGTTGATATTCACATCATGCTCTTGAAATGAAGTCTTATTTTTTTCAATGATGTCCTGAATGAAATCAGATAAATTAAACGATCGAAAATCAAACGTAGTACTCGGCGCATTTAATTTCGCTAGTTTCACCGTGCGAATCACTAACCGTTTCATATAATCTACATTTCGTTCTAATACTGAGAGAATCTCACGTTTTTTCTCATCTGTTTCACGCTTTTTTAATAATGGAATCAAATTAATAAACGGTCCTAACGGATGCTTAAGATCATGGCCGAGTTGATCGATGAACATATCCTTTTGTTTTAACAATCTTCTTACTTCTTCTGTTCGTTCCTGGACACGTTGTTCCAATTCTTCATTGAACTGTTGTAATTGTCTTTGCGATTCCTTCAATTGAGCATTTTTCTTATCGATTTGACTTCTTGCTTTTTTAAGTGACGCGATAGATTCTTGGAAATCCTCCATAATATTCAAAGTTGCTAATTCATTTTTTTGCAAGTGATCAATCCGATCTGCAAGTTTCTGCTGGGTCATCTTTAGATCAGTGATATCTTTTATTGAACTTACAATCGTGTTAATCTTCCCCTGTTCTACAATGGGCGTCCAAGAATGTGAAATCCATCGCATGCTTCCATCTTTTGTAAAAATCCGATATTCAAAATCAGAACCAGGATACCCCGCAAATCCTTTTTTCATTGCATCCTGGACAACAGGTTCATCGTCAGAATGTACTTGTAACGGCCAATTCGAAGTATTTGTTAGTTCTTCAGGAGTATATCCCAACACCCGTGTACTTGAAGGACTTACAAATGTATTTACTCCATCTGAATTCGTTAGAATAATAGCATCTTGTGTGTTTTCTACAATACTTTTATACAATTCTCTGCTTTGATCCAATGCCCATTTGGTATTATCTAATTGTTTCTGAAGAGAAAAATAAGATCCCATTCCTTTTTTTGTTAACTCTTTGTTTGAACCATACCAAACAAAAACAAATCCTAGAAAAACATATGCGGTCCCATACGCAAAAATGGAAAGATCCATCCGATTATTCGCATGAGCCATACCACCTATGCTAAATGAAAACATAGCTGCAAGGAAAAATAAACTTTGCGTGTTTTTATATTTTAAAAATTGATATAATGAAAACCCAATGATATAGATGGCAATAACTATTCTCACATATTCCAGAAAACCTTCAATAGGAAATGGGAAAAACACGATACTAAATGAGATTATTGAAAGAATAAAAAATAAGAGAAATCCTTTATCAAAATCTTTTGAGGACGAAAAACTTTCGACCACTGAAATAAATATTGCGGCCATGACTGGGAGGGTAAACCATTGAAAAAGGTTAATCACGAATAGATTATCTTGAAATAGATTTCGCGCATTAATAGCATTGAAAACGAAAATAAAGATGCTTAAAAAGAAAATGCTAGCATACATTAATTTTCGTTTGTCTTTATCTTTTGAATAAAGTTTAATTGACCATGTACCTATAACAAAGGTCAAAACAACAAGCATCCACCAGCCAATTGTATACATTACCCTAATTCATCTCCATACTCTTCTTTCTTTAATTGTTTTATCTGGTTTTTTAATTCAACCATTTTTAGTTCTCTATTAATGGTCACCTGTTTGAATTTTTTTAATTCATCGATTTTTTCTTTTAATTCTTCTTCGGTTTTTTTCTGAAAGGTGATATCATTAAGGGTGATTAAATGTCCTTCCAAATTATTATGTTTGTCAAGTAATGGATCCATAGAAATTTCAAACCACTTTTCGTTACCCTCTGCTTGTAGCTGAATGGTACGATCATCAATCCCAATTTCTTTTAACAGTCCTTGAGGGAATACATCGTTAAAGAGGGTATCTACGTAAGTACCAATCATCTTATTATCTGGGGGTGAAATAAAACCTTGTTTT
>CAYPUK010000094.1:0-3672 GCA_964414035.1 uncultured Thermoplasmatales archaeon
TGATAAATATGTTCATCATCAATGACTGCGAACATATGAATTTTCTTATTTTTAGTGTAATGGATCATGGGTTTACCAAGATCTTCGCTAATCCGGGAGAGTTCTTCCAAACTTGATATCATAATCGATTTGGACAAAGGATCAATCGGATTGCTTTCAGCTTTAACTATCCATTCCCCATATTTCTTCTGAATCTTATGTAGTTCCTTTTCAAGCGCGCTCATCTCCGTTGGTTGCATCTTTGTAAATAACAGATAAATAACAAGGATGAAACCTGTGATGAACGTTGTTAGCAGCCGAGATTGCTGAGCTTCTTCTACTTCAGGGTGATTTATAGTGATGGTCTCAGTTTTAGATCCAGATTTTGATAAAGAAAGCATATCTGAAAATTCAATTGTCTTCCGATTCAAACTCATCGTGATTTCAGGGTTAAACGTATCAAAAATGGTGTATTCATCTGTTTTTGCAGAAACTGAGGTGCTTGCTTGAATGAGAAGAATTGGGTTAGGTGCATTTATTCCAATTTCTTCATTAATGGTGGTTAGAATATTATCATAAAATCTGAAGTCGATTGGAAACGATTCAGAAATGGTTAATCTAGTTCCAGTAGATTCATAACTAGAACTTTCAATAATTGGATACGTTTTCGTCCATAAATCCGTTTGAATAATAGCTCGTAAGGAATATGTTGCACTAATGGTAGCTGATTGACTGATGCTAAATTGATATTGGTGAGTGCCAGTGATGTTATCCACGATTTGTTTGAATATGATTCCTTCGCCTGGTCGAAGAAGTGTTTTATTATAAACTGTGTTATTTACTAGTGTAGTTAAGTAATCGAATTGAGAATTTCCTGAATAGGTAAGAACCGTGTTTTTTTCTTCAGTGGTGATTGGTTCTTGATATGCTAGAAGGGTAGTCATCGTTGAGATTAACATAATTACTATGATGATTCCCAATAATGATAACCATATGTTTTTTGGAAGTATTTTTCGTTTATAATTTATTTTAATCTTCATCTTTTTCATTCTTTCTCTTCACCACCGAGAATGAAATTAGTTTAATCCTCTTTTGATATGGGCAATTAGTCTTTGTTTTTCTTATATGTTAAATTAAACAGGGTAAATAATGGTTTGCATTTTTTGTATAGCTCATTATTGATACCAAATCCATTTATTCATTTTTCTAATTAAGTATGTTTTATAATAACATAAATGATAGTAAACGAAGAAGATTTTATTCTTCTTCATATTCAATGTAGAGTATTCCTTTGAAAAAAAGAAGTCCAATGAATGCTAGGATGCCAAGAATAATGAGTATGATTATACCCCATAAAGGAAATGATTCATCTTCTTCGGTTTCCTTTATTGTATTAAGCGGATGTATATCTCCATTAGCTAACTGGTAATCGTAATCCCAGATTCCATCATTATTAGTATCAATAAGATAATTTCCAGTTTCTTGTTCTTGAATATTATGTAAGGTTGAATTAGTCAGGTCCTTGTATTGATCAAAGACTCCATCTCCATCTCTATCAATAATCCATCCATTGAGTTCATCAAGGATTTTGATATCAACTTGTATTGTTAGTGTATATGTGTCTGTTGTTGCATTGATTTTATCATATGCAGTTACAGCAACAGTGTATATGCCATAGGTATCCCATGCATGGCTGATTTCAAAAATCTTGCTGCTGTTGACTGGTTCTGAAACGGTTGTATTTCCTTCACCCCAGTCGATTTCAAAATGAATGGTATCATTATCATCCTGATCGTTAGCACTCATCTTGAAAAGCAAATCTTTATTTTGATGAGTCCAGGTATCTTCAGGAGTAACAATCAGGTCTTCTGGAGGATTGTTTGCTTGTTTGATATCAATGATGATAGGATAATCTAATGAGCCTAAGCCTCCCTTTTCATCTATCACGGTAAGCATTACCTCATAGACTCCGGTAGAGGTAAACTCGTGCGTAATCATTGTTTGATTCGTTGAAACATTGATTCCATCATCAAAATCCCAAGTGTAATTAACGATGTTTCCATCAGAATCTTTACTAGAACTTGCATTGAATGTGAAAATTTCATTAGGATATCCTGTGTTTTTATCAACAGTTGCATTAGCAATAGGGTTTTGATTAGATTGCGAGTGTATTACCCCATCATTTCCCTTGTCATTATTATTGGTGTTTGTTTGTTTTTTAGCAGTTTTAAACCAAAATGTTTCATTCACTATGCAATGACCATCAGTGTAATTAAGATAAATAGTATACTTTGTGTTATAATTTAAGGAGTCCAAATCAAGAGGTTGAGTATCATTTTCTCGATTACTCCAATTCATCTCTTTTCCATTTGAACACGAAATATTACCACTCGTTTCATTCCCATCAGCATCAGTGATAATTACAGACCATTCACCAATGTTGATATCAATGCCATTTGACTTGTTGGTTGGTGATTCATTACTAGAAACTGGACAGGTATTCACCCATTGCTCTAGAAATGTAGCTGTAAGTTCAGTATCATTCAAGATGGTAATATTCCAAGATCCATCCTCATTATCAACTAATTCAGTTGCATTTGGACCGGCCCACTCACTAAAATTCCATGGAAAATCAGCATCAGGAGTTAACGTGATCTCTGTATCATATGGGTAACATGGTTCACAACTGACACTACCATTTCCAATAATAGTAATGTTTAATTTATAGCAATCCAAGGTAAACTCAGCGTTAACTGTTTTATTCTCAGTCATTGTTATTGTTTGTGGAGAATTAATTCCTTGTAGATCTCCAAAGAAACCTGTGAAGGTGGACCCAATTGAAGCATTAGCCCAAATTTTTACTGTATCGCCATAGTAGTATGGTTCTGTTTTGTTTACTTCAATTGTTCCAGAGCCCGTGCCATTTGTTGTAAGATTTAATTTAAATGGCCCATTTTTAGAAAAGATAGCAGTAATGTTTGAATTATTTTGAATGATTATCGTTGTCACATTATCGTTTGTACTTGCAATGGTTTGATTATCACCAGACCATTCCACAAAATGATATCCTATGAGGGGTCTTGCTTCTAAATCTATAATTGATCCATAATCGTAAATAAAATCTCCTTCACCCGGATTAGTAACTAAGCCTCCATTCGTTGAATTAATGGTCAATTGGTAATTATTTAAGGTAACTGGCTTTTTGCGTTTTAGAATTCAATGATACATAACTTTTTGTTCATAAAACTCTTTACTCTTTGTTGGGATGCATGGATGGAGTTACCAATTGTTCAATTTCCTTCATATGTCGAGGAGATGAGTACTGAGTTTACTCATCTTATAAATTTCTGGGGAGTATCTGAGATTTCTCGGTTGAATGTAATCCTTAAATCGATTAATATTATTAATTTTTATATTCAAATGGTCAAAAACACTTTTTATCGTATTTGTTGGATGATGACAAAGATCTTCGTATTTAATATTAATATATGAATCATCATCCATTTTTTTGATATTTGACAAAAATTTTTTAGTATATCTAGATCGATTTTCAGTAACTAATGCCATTCCAACTGGAAAATACGGTAAAAGCAAAGATTGAAGAAATCGTTGTAATAATGGATTTTCATCGATTTTTTTTGCAAAAGGAGAAAAGATCTCGCTATACACCGTTTCTTTATTAACAATGACTCT
>CAYPUK010000095.1:0-8676 GCA_964414035.1 uncultured Thermoplasmatales archaeon
GTTATAAATAACACCCTCCATATACTCATATCCATTGATTTTGCATCCCTATTAGGAAACTAATAGGGGTGTCCCTAAAAAATGTAACCTACTGAGATAGTACATATTCAATTAATAGACCATTTTGATTTCATTAATATAATAATCCAACAGTAAGATGTGGAATGCAATCTTACAATCTTGCTTTTGAAAGTTCATCTAAAAAAGCAGGAAGATTATCATGCTCATCACGTAATGATTCAATGTATACATTCCACTGTTGGATATCATTTATCTGCTGATAAACCCGTTTAGCTTTTGATAAATAGGTACAAGCAGCCTGATAATTATTCCGACCGCGCGATTCAATGAAATGCTCTGCCATTTGTGAATACAAACGAATTGATTCAAAAGGCTTAGTCTGTTCAGAAGCCTTTGCTACTTCTATTAGCAGGAAACGTGGGAAATTCCAACGATCCATTGGTATCTGTTTCACTGTTTTTAATGCCAGATCAATATATTTTTCATCCATATAGATCCGAGTTAATAATTCATATTGTTTTTCATCAGAAAGATTTTTTATTAGTTCTTTTCGAAGACTATCCCATTTGTTAAGTTTTTGAGCAATTCTTCTAAGATCTTGATACGTTGAAAGAGATTTATGATCTTGAAATAATGTCATTGATAATTGCAATGCTTGTGAAAAATCACCTTCCGTTTCAGCATTTGTTTTCAACCAATTCAGTAAACGGTCATCATCTGACCGATTCAAACGTTTTTCAATTAATTCTTTTGCAATTTTTCCATGATTATGATTTACAAAAACATCAGCTATAGAAAGAATCTCATAATCACTTGTGTCTTTTGCTTCAATTATTGCTTGATTAACCTGATCTTTTGATAATAATTTATCTACTAAGTCAATAGTTCTATCTGCCATCCGACAAATTTTCATATATTCATCATCTGTCAGTCGATTTCTCTTTAGATCTAATAGGAAACCACCATATGCCTGCCGATGCCATGAACTACCCCAATCATCTTTTTTCTCCGTTGATAGCAGGGCGGAAAGGCGTTTAACAATCAGTTCTTTTTCTTTAGTCGTTGCAATATCCAAAATAATGTCTGGCACTTCATCACTCAGCCCCACGCCACCAAATTCTATATCAAATTCATAAATATCAAAAAGAGTAGTGATAATGCTTTCTCTAACTTCCAGTTCAGAAATTTCAGATAAACACTCCCCTAATTTTTCAACACACTCATTCACCACACTTCCAATCTCACCTTCTTCATCACCAATCATTTCATAGTTATCAATTACTTCTAAAGCAACTTGTTCATAGACAATAGCAGCATTTTGATTTTCATTTTTATCGATAAATTCAGCACCCAGCCGGATTATTGAATGTAATTGATCAGCAATACCTCGCTCCCCAGACCATGAATACTGAGATTGATGAAATGCTGAAGCAGCAAGGTTCCGGTATGATACAGGATCAATTGTTTCCTCATCTAATCGATCAACCGGTAACACTACTTCTAATAAATTTTCTAATTCAGGCCTTCTATCAAGCATTTCCTTAATCAAGCAGATAAGATCTTCCTTCGACCGATGTTCTAAAACTTCATCGATTTCTTTAATTTCTCTAAATCCCTCTGGATCATTCAAATACGTTAAAAGTAACGCAGCAACATGTTTACAATGACCACCACTTCCAACAGGACAAGAACAATCAGCTTCAGCAATTCCATCAGCATCAAACTGGACAGAAACACGATAGGGCTGTGGCATAAATCCATAACAATATGCTTTTATCATCATCCCCTGTCGTTTTGCATCAGTAACAACATTATTTTTATAATACCGAAATCCACGTTCATAACTTTTTGAACTAACCCACTGACGAATATCATCATCTGAAATAGTTATTTTATCCATAGTGAAATTCCTCCATTGTTACGGTTGAGGATAACAAATAATATTTTTTGATTCGTGTGACGGTCTTTCATAATCTTAATTTTTCTAAAATAAACAGATTTTACTTAGCATAAGGTTGATTTTTCAATGGTAAATAAATTCAGGCTTTCATACAAGTGATGGCTACCGATTTCTGGATGGTAAAAACTTTCACCGGATAAAAACACGATTAGAAAAGAGGTGTTGATTTGTTCGAATTCTTTGTGAATATGATAAATCCGTCCACCAAGTGTTTCAAGAAAGGTTTCACAAGCAAACCCGAATAATAAAGAAAGATCTTTATGCTTAATGTTTTGTAAATGTTGTTTAATATTTTCAAAAATGCTTCCGACTGATAGTGAAAGTAATTGTAATTCATCATTTTTGATTTGACTTCCACCAATCAAATTATCTCCATACACAATACCAACGACAAATGAATGCCAAATATCATCTTTTTTAAAGCCAAGTGGATAATAAAATGATTTTTTGAATAATTGATACGTTCGTTGGGGTTCAACAAGTTCAATGTTTAGTTCATCGAACAATCGAGTTCGAGCAGGTTTTCCATCAATTTTTTTAAGGATGTGTTTATCCTTGCTTAATTCTGTCACCTGAAATTTTTTTTGTAAAGGTTTGAATCCAAGAATGTTTTCAAAACAAACAGTGTTAGGAAATGATAAATTAAATGCGACCACCGAGTTTTCATTGACCTGATCATCATAGAATTGGTAGTTTTCAAGCATTTTGTTATCATCCATGGTACATCCACCAATGATTAATCGATCAGAGTAGGTTTCAGCAAGCATATCAAGGATTTCATCAGCGCGATCATACCCATAATTCATTTTATTCATCAAAGGAACCAATTTTAAGAGTTGATTACCCACGGTTTTTGATAAAACTACATTTTGTTGACCGATACCGGGAATATGAGGGATTACTGCAGTTGAAGCAAATTCAACTAATACATTCTGATCATATAGGGGTTGAAATCCAATGGATTCAGTAACTTGTTCTACTGCTTTTTTCGGATTCTTTTTGGTATTCCGACCAATTGCAGGTGTTACTTCCATCTTCTCACCATAAAGTGAGAGAAGGACGACTCCACGAGTAAAACAGCCTTCATCACTCATGAAACCTGAAACAGTTCCTCCAATTAATGGTACATCCGAAAACTCATTTTTAATCGTAGATAAAATATCAGCAAATTCTTTTTTATAATGAATCGTTGTAAAAAGAAAAAGGGCTTTTGGCTGTTGAGACGACTCAGATTTTTCAGATAAAAGATCCTGAGCGATTGATTGGATATCTGTTTTCCGTGAAACACGAATAGTTGCAGTTATATCCTCTTTCATCTGCTCTGCCCCAGTAATAGTATCATGAAATTCAATTATCTTCTAGTTAAGCAGTTGATGTGATTTGATCTTGTTCTTCCATGACCTTTAGTATTTCTCTTCGTGCATTTTCCATTTCCACTTCAATCAAACCCTTATTCGCAAGTGCAGGAATCACAGCAACAAGTGCATTTTCTGTATCAGGAAAAACAAAAAACAAGGTCTCATAATCCTGCATGCGAAAATCCATTTCACTTAATCCTGTTTGAGAATATTCTCTAATTACATTGAACACATCATCCATTGCCCGATGAATGATATCCCATGTTTCGTAAATCTCAGGTTTAAATCCTTCTGTTCCTTCTGTTGGAAGCACACTTATCATATTTTGTCGTGCGACCATACAGGCTAAAATATCATCTAATTGAAGTAAATCATCTAACACTGTTGCAATCGGATCATTACCCATCCAACATCACCACATTATTTTGATAAATAATACCAATAATAGGTTTAAAATATTTTCTATAAAAAAAGATATATTTATTGAAACATTCTGTGAACTTACAAAAACTTGTGTAGGCGAAAACAATAATATTCTTACATGAGAAATTGATGTCTTGAAATGATTTACTATGAACGTAACACCTGCGGAACTGTACAATCAACTTTATGATGCATTTGGTCCTCAACAATGGTGGCCAATGAATCAATCTCATCATAAGCAGAATAACACTGATCCTCGTTTTGAAGTGATGATCGGAGCGATTCTTACACAGAATACCGCATGGACAAATGTTGAAAAAGCAATCAAGCAGCTAAAAGAACATAATTTACTAAACATTCAGACACTTAAAGATGCAGATAATAATCTAGTAAAAACTTGTATTCGATCTTCAGGGTATTTCAATCAAAAAGCAAAACGATTACAGTATCTTTCAAATTATTTAGCAGAAAAATATGATGGAAATCTTAACCAATTTTTTTCAAAATCAACAAAAAATCTTCGTCAAGAATTATTATCATTACACGGGATTGGTCCAGAAACAGCTGATTCAATATTGTTATATGCTGCTGAAAAACCTGTGTTTGTGGTTGATGCCTATACCAAACGACTCTGCAAACGCCTTCCCTTGCCAGTGAATGCTGATTCCTATAAAGATATTCAACAATACGTTGAAGATGATTTAACAAAAAAATACCCTAAAGGTGAGTTAGTCCAAGTGTATAATGAATTTCATGCGTTAATCGTGAATTTAGGAAAATATTATTGTAAACCAAAACCAGTGTGTTCTCAGTGTCCATTAGTTAAAAAATGTGCATTTGGCAGACAACGGATAATTAAAGAATCTCATTGACTTTTTGATGCATGATTTCAGCAGGAATATCTGGTAGACTAATTAATTGAGTAGTACCAAGTTGTCCTTTCCCTGATTTTTTAACGGTGATAAAACCAGCGTTTTCAATGTCTTTGAGATACTGCCAGAACATGGTATGACCACGTGGTTTTTCCTCATGTTGTTCGCAGATAAACGAATACATTTTCTCTGCATCACCGGTGTTTAAATACGCGGTTCCATCCCGTTGCAGTCTATTAGCAATCGCATCTAAGGTAAGGAGTTGATGACGATTTAAATTCTGTAGTTTTGTTTCCGTTACCACGGAATAAGTTTCAGCTTTTGCTGCTCGAACAAATTCTGGAACTACTCTATCAGTATGTTCATGATCTGCAGCAATTCCTGCTTTACCTAGGAGTTCAATCGCAAATCGGGCATCACCCCATTCAGCTGCGATATCAGCGATCAACTCAACACTATCATCTTGCACGGTTGCTGGTAGAAATGCAAGATCAACTCGTTGATTCACAATGTCAAAGAGTTCATCTCGATTGTACTTTTCTAAGTTAATCCGATTACTTCGTTTAAACGTACTAATTGATGCATCATCAAGTAATCGTAAAATATCATGTTGAGATACAAGAAGAAGTGAAACTCCCATTTGTTGTTTGGATGATTCATCTGAAAATCGAGAAAGATTGTAAATTAAGTCTGATCCGCTTTTTTTAAGTAAGGCATCTGCTTCATCAAGAACAATGATCAAATGGGTTTTCTTTCGTATCAATTGTCGTTTCAGGACTTCAAGCATTTCTTGCACAGAAAAACCACGGTCCGGAAACCTGGGATCAAAATGATTGAGTACTGCAAGAAGGACCATTGATTCAGTTGATCGTTTCCGGCAGTTCACATGAACATAATCAAGCATGCGCCCTTTTTTCCGCGCAACTTTTGTAAGTTCCTGACAGAGTTTTTTTGCTATTGCTGTTTTTCCAGATCCCACTGGTCCAGTGATCACTGCGTTTTGAGAGACTCCTTTCAAGGTTTGTTTGAATAATTGTGCAAGTAACCGTAATTGATCATCTCGATGTGGTAATTCTTCTGGAACGTAATCAAAATCTAATCGATCTACATGTTGAATGACTGATGAAGAAGCAAGCTCATCCTCAATTATACTGCTCATAACAAAAAGGTGAATGGTATTACCTCATAAAAATCTTTATCTACGTAGAATCATTAAAACGATAACACTTAAAATAGAGATTTAACTTATCGTTATTTCTTATGAGTGGTGCTGATCTGAGTAAGGAATCACTTGCGTTTTTACAATATCAATTCCGATCGTATTACAAAAAGAATGCTCTTTCTGTTCCAGATCGGTTTAGTCGTCGGGAGTATGCCTTTGTTTTTTTTGGTGGTCATGGCATGCTTCGTCATCTTGCATTTCCAAAAAAACAAGAATTTCAACTGTTCTTACAACAAAAAGCACCTATGCATGCGTATTATTCCACCGCGTATTATCAGCATCCTGATGCTCCCCGGATGAATGAAAAAGAGTGGATGGGAGCTGAACTTATCTTTGACTTAGATGCAGATCATTTACCAAATGCGGATAAGATATCTTATGAGAAACAATTGGAATTAGTGAAAGTTGAATTCATTAAATTGGTTGATGATTTTTTAATGAATGATTTCGGGTTTCCACAAGACTCAATGGAACTCTACTTTAGTGGAGGACGAGGTTATCATTGTCATGTGAAACATCCATCCGTGTATCAACTTACTAGTGGTGATCGCCGGGAAATCGTTGATTATATCACTGGAAGGGATTTGAATGAATCCGTAGTGTTTCATGAGGAATCATTAGGTCGAGCTCAAATCAAAGGAAAAACGGTTTCTACCGGGAAACGGTTGCGAATGCCAAAGCCTGAAGAACCTGGATGGCGAGGACGGATCAGTCAAGGATTGATTGATATTCTTGAAGATATTATGCAAAGTGAGGATCCTGCGTTGAAATTAAAGAAATATGGAGTGAGTGATTACACTGCAAAAAAATTACTTGATGATTTATCAAAAAGTAGGATTGAACGAATCAAGCAAGGTCACCTGGATCAATCCACGACCATTCGCCGATTTTTTTTAAATAATGCATTACGAAAGAAAGCAGTGTCTTTTGCCGCAGGTGAAACCGATGAACCAGTAACTTGTGATGTGAAACGATTGATACGATTACCTGGTTCTCTTCATGGAAAAACCGGGTTGAAAGTAACACCAGTTTCATTAGATACACTTGAGGATTTTGATCCATTATCTGATGCCGTGGTGTTTAATGATACACCAGTTCTAGTTGAGGTTAACAAGGATGTAAACGTTCGGTTAAAAAAGGAAACATTTGAATTAGAGAAAGGAGATGAGGAAGTTCCCTTGTTTGTGGCAGTGTTTTTACTTGGAAAAAAACTAGCTAATATCAAATGATACTGTGATCGTCTGTAATTTGTTGCAAGTATTGATCTGGGATTTGTGTATCACTAAGAAATGAATGAATGATGTGATTGAACAAGTCGGATTGTTCAATGTGAAAACCATGAGTTGCGTTTTCAATGATTTGTAATCTTGCTTGTGGGATCTTACTAGCAAGTGTTTTAGAACACTGTGGTGGTACTAATGAATCATTATTACCTGTGATAACTAATGTTTCTGCAGTGATTTGTGATAATCTATCCAATGTATCATGATGAAAGATGGCATGCAATTGTTTCAAAAAGGTTTCTACAAATGTTTCTTGATTAAGGAATCGTTGTAAGGTACTAGCAATCATGGTTTGATGCGTGTTTAAATACGTTTCATCAAAGACTTGTGAAAGAAGAAACAGATATACTGGACCAAACGAAAAGGAATCTGAATGAAGCGGTAAAGAACCATCGTTATTTTGACTACGTATTTGATGTAATTTTTTTCTTAGATAAGTTATCATTTCTGGATGTTTAGCAAACGTGGAACAAAGCAAGAGTTTATCCACCATTTTTGGATGATGTAATGCAAATTCTTGTGCAATCATCCCTCCCATTGACGTACCAATGATATGTGCTTTATTGATGTTTAATTTTTTTAGTAAACTTGCGATGTCATCAGCCATCATCGCCGTAGTATATTGATCATCAGATCCAGTACTTTGTCCGATTCCACGATTATCAGGAAGAATGAGTTGGTAATGTTTGTGTAAATCAGGGATTTGATACAACCAACACATATGATCCATTCCTAAACCAGCGATAAGAACAACTGGTGACCCTTTACCTATGATGTGATAAGAGAGTTTGATATTGTTAACCTGTATTTTTGGCATAATTCAGATACACCCCAGTAAATTGAGAACGAGGATATGCATTCTTTGTTTGTAAGCATTCTCTTTTTTTTGATTCGTGTATCTGAACATTTATGTAATCCTTTACAATACCCTGATGTTGACTATTACTATGGATGATGAAGAGATAACCTATAAGACCCTTCGTAAGATTCAGCAAGCAGAAAAAAATTCCCCGCAGATCACTCAAATTAACAAAGAATTCTACCGGGATGTCACTGTTTTTTTAAAACAATTAGAAAAACGATTAGTTGAAGAAAAAAAACCTCAAAAACAAATGCTTCTTGCTGAAGAAAGTCAGAACATTGAAAAAATCATTCGTAATATTTATGAGCATCGTGAAAAAAAGATCATGCTAGCTGCCATTTCCAAAGCTCGCGGTGGCAATCCCAGTATCAAACATTTACTTCCTGAAGAAAAAACGTTTTTTGATGAATTATACAAAAACATCGTTTCTTTTCGAAAACAAATGTTTAGTGATGAAACTAAAGACGATAGAGCCGAATCTAAAGAAACAAAGAAATCTAAATCTAAAGAATCATCTACTGATGAAAAACGTGTTGAAAAAATAGATAATTCAGTTCAACCTGAAGAAAAACAAGAAACAACACCAGCAAACACCCATCCCATCCTTCGCATCCAAGAAGACATCCCTTCATTTGTAGGAACTGATAATCAAACCTATACCTTACACAAAGGAGA
>CAYPUK010000096.1:0-3002 GCA_964414035.1 uncultured Thermoplasmatales archaeon
GTATTTGGGATGTCTGTGTTATCATTTACATCTGGGTCTGGTTCACCATGATCTTGCAGGAGGATAAGTCCAGCGATTGCAGCAATAATAATTATTCCGGTAACTGCAAGATACATCATTTGTTGAGATTTTTTTGATTTTTTCTGCGGATGATGTTGTGATCGCTTTCTTGTCATGATTTTTCCTCAAATAATTTTATAATAATTCATCTATTTTATTTTTTAATAGTGGTGGTTGTGGCTGATCGGATGGATAGTTATCTGGTATGGTATCAAAGTAACTCACTCCTGCATGTCTAAAGGCAAGATTTCCATCTTGATCAAAGATTGCAAGTGTTGGAATTGCTCCTTCGGTCATGTATTCATCTAAACTGTCTTTAACTAGGCCAAAGGTCCATTCCAAAGGGTATCCGTAATTAGCAAATTCTTGTTTGAATTCCTTGATCAGACTGATGGATTCTCGGTTGTCGATGTCAATTGAAAGGATTTCGACGTTTTCATTTTGGTAATGATCATATGCTTTTTTGAGTTCAAGCATTTGATATTGACATGGTTGACACCATGTTGCCCACATGTCAACAACGACGACGTTTCCTCGATAATCGCTGAGTTGTCTTTCATTGTTATCTAAATCGTAGAAGGTGAATTCGTCACCAGTATCTAGTGTTATCGTTGATTCGTCGAGTTCTTCTTCTGCTTCTGAATCAGTGCATCCTGAAAATGTGCTTACGAGGGTAAGCATGGCGATGATGCCGAATGCAATTGAGATCTTCTTTATGTTCATCATTTCAGCCTCCACCTTTTATTATCCTAAATTGATGTTAGTTTTCCATGTGTGGTTCTATTTTTGCTTTGAGCATCGGTTTTGGCATGGCGCCAACGATTCTGTCGACGAGTTTTCCGTCTTTAAAGACGAGGAGTGAGGGGATGCTCATGATTCCGTATTTTGCTGCGGTTGCTTTGTTGTTGTCCACGTTGAGTTTTCCAAAGACGACTTTTCCTTGCAGTTCTTTAGCAAGTTCTTCGACGATTGGATGGATCATTCTGCAGGGTCCGCACCAGGGCGCCCAACAATCAACGACAACCATATCGTGTTTATTGGTATGTTCATCTAAATCTGCATCTGACATTTCTACTGGGGTATCTGGCATATTTTCCATTGGGTTTCCTCCGGTTTCATACGATTTTTTTAATTCTTCGAGTTTTTTCTTTTTAATTTCAGCGAGTTCGTCATTCATTGTGCAGTAATTATAGTGAGCATAGTATTTAACGTTTGTGCATCAAATTTACACAACCATTATAAACCTTGCTTGCATTACAGAAAAATAATTATGGAAATAAAACCAATGCAGACCCCAATGAAATGCGATGATGCCATAAAATGCGTGTTTAATCTTAATAAACTCGATCTTAGAGTGTACAAGAAACTCAAAGATATTGGCCCGGCTCGAGCAAATGAACTGGCAGAGCAGTTACAGAGGGAACGAAGTACGGTATATCGATCGCTACAAAAACTTTCGAAATGTGGCATTTGTAAAAAAAGAACGAAAACCCTTGAGCATGGTGGATATTATCACGTGTATGAATGTGACCGCATTGAAAACATTCAAAAACAAGCAAAAGAATGTTTGGATTCTTGGTATAAAGATGTGAAAGAAACCTTAGAAACACTTGATGAATAACATTCATTATGATTTTTTTCAATATATAAAGAAATCATACAATTTTTTTAATTAAGAATGGCTACTCTATTTGTAAATTCATACACTATTGAAATTTTTCATACGGTGTATTCGGTTAAATAAATAGAATGTTTTAAATACTTGCGTTTGTATGCTTTTTTTAAAAACTAGGAGAGATGGAAAATGAAAATTAATAATCCATACGATTTAGTAGGAAAGGAAGTATACGACTGCAATGGTAACACCATCGGTCGTGTCGACAAATATTGGAAGAGTTGGAATGATGAATATCCAGGATATTTCTTTGGTATCAGACCAAATGAAAACACCAAAGACACCTGGTTTAGAGGAACACACAAACTCGTCCCAATCTATAGTGACTATGTGAAAGATTTTGGTGATCACGTAACCTTAAACAAAACAACTGAACAACTCGGTCGCTTCTGGAACAAAGCCGTTCCATGTGGTACCACAACCTGCCCAACCGATCAACTCGTTGACAAACCAATCTATGATAAAAACCATTCCCGTGTTGGAACTTTTTATGCATGGGTAGAAAGCGATGGAACCTACAAAAACTATGGTTGCATGGTTGACCCCTTCCTTAGCGATTCATGGAATGTACCAACAAATACTATGATGCCAATGCCAACCAATTACATCTATGATGTCAAAGATACAATCACACTAGACAAAACACTTGATGAACTCAAAGACTACTGGAAACACAACTTCAATTTCAATTTCAAATAAAGCTAGTAAGTAACTAAGAGATGCTCCTCAACTGAGGAGTATGTTTTTTATTTTTTTTTTAACACTTAATATCTTTTACCAAATATAGTGATCATAGTTATGAGAGGTTTGTTGTTGGGATCGTTGAAATCCTTTTTCAGTGATATGAACGATTTTTTTGAACCGATCACCATGTAAATTCATAAGAATCTGTTCTAATGAAATATGTAATGATTCATTCATTGAAGAGATTATTAAAAGATAACGAACCAGCCAGGTCGCTAGTTTTTGAGCAAACGATGATGAGTTTCGTTTTGCAATATTTTGAAAGATGCTGGTGTTTAAGAGTTCCTCGGTTGCTTGTTTTACCGAAATATCAGTATTTTCAGTCATACAAATGCCTCTATGCCCCTTTTAGTACAATAGATGTGAACTTGTTATTATTTATACATTTGCATAAAAATAAAGAATAATGATTTAAAAAAATAACATTAGAGCCTGTCCGAGAATTAATTCCAAAAATTTAGTGTAATTACTCGGAGAAAACCGGTAGGTTTAACAGGAGAAAATGCATACATTTTCTCGGTGA
>CAYPUK010000097.1:0-5082 GCA_964414035.1 uncultured Thermoplasmatales archaeon
AAAGAATTATAAGGTTGGAAGCGTCAAACAAACCACTCATTCCTATTCGATTGATTCACCGGAAAAAGATACGTGGAAACATGCTGAAGCAGGTGCAGAACTTGTTTGTTTTCAAACTGGTATTGAAACTTCATTTATATTAAAAAAACAATTATCTATTGAAAAAATTAAACAAGTCTTAGCTTGTATTGATTGCTTTGACATTATTCTTGTTGAGGGAGCAAGGGATAAAAATATTCAAAAAATACGATTGGATGAATCAACACCCATTCGAGAAAATACAGTATTAACATTTGATGGTGATGTTGAAAAAATAATTGGTATTATAGATAAACAATTTAGTAGGAGAGAAAAAGTATAATGGTAAAACAAGTAGAGTTAAAGATAAATGGAAAAAAGATTCCGTTAAGTGAATTCCCTGAAGAATTTATTAAAAACACCTTGTTTGGCATGGTTTCTACATTGAAAGGTGTTGATGAAGATATTGAAACAATTACGCTAACGATTTCAAAAAAAGGGAAATAAACTACGTTATGATCTTACCACCAGCGACCACGTTCTTGGTAGACTTGAATGAATCGTTCGATGCTTCGATCATAGGTTTTTTCGATATCATCTGGGAAGAAACAAGCGGGGAGTTGTCCCATTTCTCGATGGTAATGCAGGCAGTCGCAACATTTTCCTTTTCTATTGCAGGGATAGGTACAGTTGCAGTATTGATCTTTGTTTTGTTCTTTTGAACATTCCATATGTATCACTTTTCTGTTTTTTTCTTGGTCATATACAAAAATTCTTCTTCCTTAAGCAGGGGTACTCCTTGTTTTTTAGCTTTTTCATATTTTGATCCAGGATTTTTTCCAACTACTACATAATTAACGTTTTTACTCACTGATGAGGTAACCATTCCACCAAGTTCTTTGACCAGATCTCCAGCTTCAGATCTAGATAAGTTTAAGGATCCAGTGAAGACGAATCGTTTGCCTTGTAAGGATTGATTAGTTTCTGGTTGTTTTGATTCCGTGTTCACTCCATATTCTTTTAACCGATTAATGAGTGATATGTTTTCTTCAGAAGTAAAAAAGGTTGCTATTGCTTCAGCTGATTTTTCTCCGAGTCCATCGATTTCTTTAAGTTCTTCTTCTGTTGCTTCAGCTAGTTCATCAATGGATGAAAAACGCTTTGCAAGAAGTTGAGCGGCATATTTTCCTACATGTCGGATACCAAGGCCATAAATCAGTCGTGATAGATCTTGGTTTTTACTTTTTTGAATGGATTCTATCAAGTTTTCAGCTGATTTTTCTTTGAATCCTTCTAGTTTTAAAATATCTTCTTTGCTAAGATCGTAGAGATCAGCAACGTTTTCCACCATATTGTTATCAAGAAGTTTGTCAACGGTTGATTCACCAAGATGATCAATGTCCATGGCATCGCGTGATGCATAGTATTTCATCCGCCATTTTAAGCGGGCTGGACACATCTTATTTGGACACCGGATCGCTACTTCTCCCTCTACGTGTTTTACTGGGGTGTTGCAGATGGGACAGGTTTTTGGGATTGGTTTTTTTTGTTCTTTTCCACTACGTTTTTCAGTGATACTTTTTACTACTTGTGGAATGACATCGCCGCTTCGTTCAACAAGCACGGTATCATGAATGCGAATGTCTTTTCGTTTCAATTCATCAAAATTATGAAGTGTTGCTCGGGAAACGGTTACGCCTCCCACGTCTACTGGTTCTAAAATAGCAACAGGGGTTAGTGCACCGGTTCGACCGACTTGTATATCAATATCTTTTAAAACAGTGGTTGCCTGTTGAGCAGCAAATTTATAGCTAATTGCCCATCGAGGATTCTTTGATGTTGATCCAAGTGCTTCTTGTTTTTTAATCGAGTTTACTTTAAGCACCGCGCCATCAATGTCATAATCAAGACTGTCTCGTTTTTCTTCAAGTTTTTTACAATACTTGATTGCTTCAGTGATATTTTTTACTTTTTTAGAAAGCGGATTAGTTTTAAACCCTGCTTTTTTTAAAGCATCCAGAACTTCTTCTTGCGTTTTAAATGGAGTTTCAGTATAACTGAGTAAGTAAATGAACACGTCAAGGGGCCGATTTGCGACAATATTCGGATCAAGTTGTCGAATGGATCCAGCTGCAGCATTTCGCGGGTTTGCAAATGGTTGTTTGTTCTGTTTGATTTGTTCTTTATTGTATTCTTTGAATCCGGATTTGGTCATGAACACTTCACCGCGGACTTCAACTGTGGATAACACATCTTTTTGTAATCTTAGTGGAATACTATAAATGGTTTTCAAATTCTGTGTGATATCATCACCTTTGATTCCATCCCCGCGGGTTGCACCACGGACGAAAACACCATTTTCATAGTACAATGCGATTCCAGCACCATCGATCTTTGGTTCAACCACGTATTCAACGCTTCCAACATTTTTTTGCACGCGTTCATCAAAATCAATGAGTTCTTGTTCATTATAAGTATTAGCAAGAGAAAGCATTGGTTTTTTATGTTCCACGGTTTGAAATTCATCAAGAGGTTCTCCTCCCACGCGTTGGGTTGGAGAATCAGGCGTGATAAGATCCGGATGTTCTTCTTCCAGTTTCTCTAATTCTTTTAAAAGTTGATCGTATTCATAATCAGAGATCTCAGGATTATTTTCAACGTAATACTTGTAATTATGATGACTGAGTTCTTTTCGTAATTGTTTTATTTTTTTTGCGGCTGTTTTTTTATCCATATCGTTTCTTCCTCACCCATGTAATAATCGTTTAAGTTTTGATACAGATTGAGTATTCAATACTTGATTTTTTTCAAGCCATCCTCTTCTCGCTGTTGCAACACCATATCTCATATTTGATAAATGCTGGATGCTATGGGAATCACTACCAATGATGAATTGCACTCCTTTTTCTTTGGCATGTTTTATATTGATGTCATTAAGATCCAGTCGATCTGGAAAAGCATTGATTTCTAAATACGTATTTGTTTCTACTGCTTTTTCAAACAATTGATCCATGTCTAAATCGAATCCTTCTCGATGACCAATCATTCGGCAAGTGGGATGAGCTAAAAATGTTACAAGTGGATTGTCAAGTGCAGTAAGAATTCGATGAGTAGCTTGTTTTTTATCCATCTTAAAAAGAGAGTGGATTCCAATGCCAACGTAATCAAATAAGTTAAGGGTTTCATCTGGATAGTCTAATCGTCCATCTTTTAAAATATCACATTCAGTTCCACACAAGACGGTGATGTTACTTTTTTTATTGATCTTTTTGATGTGATCACATTTCTTTTTCACATCTTCAATGCTTACTCCATTAGCTACTTTTAATGATTGAGAATGATCAGTGATGCCAATATAATCATATCCAAGTTTTTCAGCAGCATTTACCATTTCCTCAATGGAATTAACACCGTCACTATACGTTGAATGAACATGTAAATCACCTTTGATGTCTTCAGTTGTTATCAGTTTTGGGAGTGTGTTGTTTTGTGCTGCTTCTATTTCTCCGCGGTTCTCTCGAAGTTCTGGAGGAATAAAAGATAATCCAATGTTTTTGTAAACCTCTTTTTCTGTTTCACCCGCAAGGTATTCATCAGTTTCTTTT
This sequence comes from uncultured Thermoplasmatales archaeon, assembly GCA_964414035.1. GTDB lineage: Archaea > Thermoplasmatota > E2 > DHVEG-1 > DHVEG-1 > EX4572-165. The sequence goes on from CAYPUK010000097.1 coordinate 3,624, forward strand.
GAAAACAATCCATATTCATTCAGTTTCATACCATTTTTTATGGCTAGACCGCGAAGAAGGACATTGTGTTCTTTTGATCCCGTAAAATATTGTAATGCTGATCCAAAACTTTTCTTTTCAACAACACGTAAATCAACTTGAATACCATCTTTTAAGCGAACACTCGTTTTTGTTTTCCCTTTAAGCATGACTTCATCAACCAAATGATACTCACTGAATGCATCCATAATTTCATCTGGTTTTGATGACGAAACTAAAATGTCAATGTCGCCAATGGTTTCTTTCCTGCGACGCAAGCTTCCAGCAATACTAATCTGATCAATTCCAGATTGTTTCTTTAAATACTCAACGTATTGAGTTCCTTGTTGTAATGCATGATGTAATAATGATCTACCACTAGTTTGTGATTGTAAGGCTATTCCTCGTAAAATATTATTTTCTGTAGTTACACCGAATCCATCAAGATCGTTGAGTTTATGTTGTCTTGCTGCTTTTTCAAGTTCATCAATAGTAGTAATCCCTAGTTTTTTGTATAATACTGCTACTTTTTTTGGCCCCAATCCTTGAATTTCTAATAAGTCTAAAAGTGAGGGAGGTACTTCTTTTGTTAATTCTTCATAATAGGGCAGTGATCCAGTGGTTACAAACGTAGTTATTTTTTTAGCGATTGCTTTTCCAATCCCCGGTAATTCCTGTAATCGTTCCTCTTCAACAAGTGTTTCAATGGATTCATCAGTTTCCCGCAGTGTTTCAGCTGCCATTCGGTATGCTCTAGTTTTAAAGAATTGTTCTCCATTGATATCCATTAAATCAGCAATATTATTCAGTAAAGACACGACTTTATTTGTATCCATAACCTAGTGAACTCCTCATCTTGTTAGTCGATTTGTTTTTGAATGTTAACCATGATATGAACTGGGTCTCCATCCTCGATTTCTAATTTTTTTCGAAGATTTTTTGGTGAGATAAATTCTAAAATATTTGAATAATGGCCTCTCACCGGTAGTACTAAAATGCAATCTTCCTCATTCACGGTTGCATGGAAACATTTTACCGCTCCAAAGGTTCGATTCTCTGTTTTAAATTCTTCGATTTCAATACCTGGAAATTTTTTGATTAATCGTAATTTGTTCTTTTCAATCTGCGGTATTTTCACGTTCAATGTTCCAGGATATGGTTTAAAACCACATTGTGTGTGAAATTGATTGACATAGCCATCTTGGGCTAAATAATAGGTTCCTTCTCCCATTCCAGAAACCAGATGTCCATCGAATCTTATTTTTTGTGGTAATTCAAAAATATGTTTATATTGGATGTATTCTTCTTTCAGAATGTCAGCGCCGTTATCTGTGATTTGAATGAGTTGTTTTTTAATGCCCATTTCACGAGTGATCAAATCAAGTTTATCGAGTTCTAAAACATATCGAGATGCGGTTTGTTGACTGGTTTCAAGTTGATT
>CAYPUK010000098.1:0-34136 GCA_964414035.1 uncultured Thermoplasmatales archaeon
GATATCTATTTTACTTCTTGGTCTTGCCATTATACCATCCCTATAATGTGGATGGTATTTATCATATATTAATTATATGGTATAATTTAGGACAATACCCGTGGATCAAAAAATTGAACAGATGAATGAACAGGCAAAAACCTATGCAACAAAATTAGACGCTTTAAAACAAGAAGTCGAAAAAATAATTGTTGGACAAGAAGACATTATTGAAAAACTCATTCTTTCATTAATTGTGAGAGGACATGTTCTTTTAGAAGGAGTGCCAGGTTTAGCTAAAACGTTAATGATTCAAACATTATCGGAATGTATTGACTGTAGTTTCGTTCGCATGCAGTTCACTCCTGATTTACTACCTGCGGATATCACTGGAACGAAAATATATAATCATAAAGATATGTCATTTACTACCTTGAAAGGTCCGATTTTTGCTAATTTCGTTCTTGCTGATGAAGTGAATCGAGCACCACCGAAAGTTCAATCTGCGTTACTTGAAGCAATGCAAGAAAAACAAGTGAGTATTCAAGGTGAAACATTCCAACTTGACCGACCTTTTTTAGTTATGGCAACGCAAAATCCTATTGAATCTGAAGGAACGTATAAACTTCCTGAAGCTCAAGTCGATCGTTTTGTGTTTAAAGTGTTAATCACTCATCCCAATAAAACTGAGGAAATAGAGATAATCAATCGATTTACAGAAGGAAATACACCACATTCCTCTAAAATTATGAGTATTGATGATGTATTGGAAATTCAGGATTTTAACCAGCAAGTTTATGCTGATGAAACCATTAAAACATATATTTCTGAACTGGTGGATGCAACGAGGAATCCAAATGCTTACGATTTATCTGTAGAAGATTACATTGAATATGGAGCATCTCCCCGGGCTTCTCTTTGGTTGATTTTAGCAGGAAAAGCTCATGCTATGATGCAGGGGCGAGGGTATGTGACACCTGAAGATATTCAAGCAATAGCGTATGAAACCTTACGTCATCGGATTTTATTAACGTATGAGGCTGAAGCTGAAGATGTCACCAGTGATGGAATCATAAAACAAATTCTTGACACCATAAAGATTCCGTGATTGATGATTTAATGTTGCTAGGAATTTGAATCTTGATTAAGTTTTGATGATTGATATGGATCAAACGAAAGAAATCATTCGGAAAGTCAAAAAACTTGAGATAACCACTAAGCACTTAGTTGACGGGTTGATCACTGGTAATTATCATTCAATTTTTAAGGGTCAAGGAATTGAATTTTCAGAGAGTAGAGAATATCGAGTAGGTGATGATATTCGCTCTATTGATTGGAATGTTACCGCTCGGTTAAATGAACCGTACATCAAGGAATTCATTGAAGAACGAGATCTTCATGTGTATTTCGCTTTAGATTTATCAGGATCTAGTAGTTTTGGCAATAATATTTCAAAACAAAAGAAGGCTCTTGAAATCGTTGCTAGTTTAATGTTTGCAGCAATGAAGAATAATGATAACGTTGGCTTGTTTTTATTTACGAATAACATTGAACAATTTATTCCCGCTCGAAAGGGAAGAAAACATGTGTTAAAAGCAATTAGTACACTAGTCCGTTTTCAACCGGAATCAACTACCACAGATTTACGGGAATCATTACGTTATATTTCAAAAGTAATTAAAAAACGAAGTATTGTTTTTGTGATCTCTGATTTTTTTGATACTGATTTTGTTCAACCATTAAAACTTTTAAAAAATAAACATGATGTGATTGCACTGCGTATCATTGATCAACGTGAATTAGAAATACCTGATATTGGTCTTATTGAGCTTGAAGATGGGGAAACAGGTGAACAATTATTAGTAGATACTTCAGATGAAGAGTTTCGAAAAAATTATATTGAACAAATTCAAAAACATGAACAGAAACTTCTTCATCAGCTTCGAAAAATCAAGATTGATATGGTTCGTATTCTGACTGATGAACCTTTTGAAATTCCATTAAAAAAATTTTTTAAGTTACGAATGCAACGGGTGGTTCGATAATGGCTGGATTTGATGATCCTATAATTTTAGTTTTCCTTGTTGTTCTCCCCGTTTTATATGTTATTTACCGGCAAATGATGAATCGGCGTAAAAAGGAAGCCATGAAATTTAGTCATCTTGGCTTTATTAAAACTGCCCTAGGTAATAAGAAGAAGAGCAGGCGAGGGGCAATCTTGTTTTCACTTACGCTTCTTGCTCTTGGTTTTATGATTGTTGGTTTAGCAAATCCACATATTCCGTTAGAACAAACCAAGGAAGGTGTAAACGTGGTATTAGTCATTGATATCTCTGGAAGTATGCAGGCCACTGATTATGAACCATCGCGAATTGAAGCAGCTCAAGCATCAGCTGAATTATTACTTGAATCATTACAACCAAAGGATCATGCAGGGATTGTCACCTTTGAATCTGGAGCGACAACCGTTGCGTATCTTAGTCCATATAAAGAGAATGTGATTGAAAAATTACGAAGTATTGTGGCAAAGGAAGGAAAAACAGCTATTGGTGATGGATTGGCACTTGGGATTGATATGGCATCTTCCATTCCTAACAAGAAAAAAGTTGTGATCCTATTAAGTGATGGAGTGAATAACGCTGGAGTTATTAATCCAAATCAAGCAATTGAATTTGCGAATCTTGAAAATATTCAAGTGTACACTATTGGAATGGGGTCAGAAGGAAAAGTGGTGATTGGTCATGACTGGACGGGTAATCCTGTGTATGCAGAGTTAGATGAAGCAACATTACAAGCCATTGCTAGCGAAACTGGTGGTGAATATTTTAGATCTGTTGACCAAGAAACATTAGATACTATTTATCAAAATATTGGAGAAGATATTGAACGGGAAAAAGAGGAAACAAATATCAAGGATTGGTTTTTCCTTTCAGCTATTGTCGTGTTACTTGTTGATTTTTATCTTCGATATGGTAAAGGGAGGATTATCCAATGAAGAAACTAACAATGGTAGTCGTTATTAGTATGCTTTTTTGTATCGTTTATTTACCGAGTGTTTCAGCTGAAGATATCGTTTTCTCAGTTGATCAAAACAAATATTATTTTCTCACTGGTCAACAAGCAATTGTTCCGTTACATATGAATAATACGTATGATAAACAAATCGATGGTAAGTTAACCTATACTATTAAGCAAACGGTTAGTCAAAGTGGAGGGCAATATTCCTCATCGAATTCCCAGTCTCAATCATTTTCGGTTCCAAAAGATAGTAATTCAATTCAAATTAATTTTGGACGATTTGATCAACCATTGACCTTAACTGCTGATTTAGAGTTTTCTTATACGGTTGATGATGAATCGCGGATTGTTTCATTAAATGATTTGGTTATTCATTTTGTTTCTAATCAAAGTCAGATGAACAACCAACAAAATCCACAACAAAGCAGTTCTCAAGAAATCAAGAATGCTGAGCCTTCTTCGGAAAACCAGCAGCAACCTCAAACACCACAAGAAAAATTGCAAAATAGTCAAATGAATCAGGATAGTCAAGCATTAAAAGATCAAATAAATCAACAAATAGCTGATGAACAAGCTCGGCAAGAAGCTTTTGAAGAAAACTTGTTTGATAATCAAGATTTTCAAAAGCAGCATCAATCATTACAGGAACAAGGCTATAATGTTTCACAGAAACAATTGGATGCTATGAGTAATGATACTGGTAGTTTTAATTTAACCTATGAAAATGAACAAGGAGAAACCGCTAATTTTCAAGGATCAATGGAGGAAGGAGAGTTAACTGATTTTCAGAAACAAACCGCTGAAGACCGCAAAAAAATGATGGAATCACTTAATCAAAGTGAACAATTTCAAGAATATGAACAACGATTAGCTGAAGAAGGTTATAACCAAACGGACATTTCGTTCACTCAAAATGAAAATACTACTGAAGTAACACTTTCATACGAGAATGAGGAGAATAAAACAGCTACGATTACTGCTGAATTTTTAGATGAACAATTAGAAGACGTGCGTCTTTCTAAGGAAAACGAGATTCATCTGTTGCTTTGGATTACTCCATTACTTATTTTTTCGATAATGGTTGCCTTATTTATTTATTTGAAATATGGAAAAAACAACGATGATGATTTAAAGGATTCAAAAGTTTTTTTTGAAAAACCGTTTGATTATAAACAAGAAGCAAAACGGTTACTCTTAACAGCTGAACGATTATATAAACAAGGTGAATATAAGCAAGCTTATAGTAAAGCAGGCCAATCTCTTCGTTTGTATCTTAGCTATGAATATGGATTAAAAAAAGAAGTGACGAATCAAGATATTTTACGTTTTTTAAAAGATAAACAATTCCCGTATACTGAGGTCAAACAATGTTTTGATGTCTGCACCCTTGTTGAATTCGCCAAATATGTGGGATCAGATCATGATTTCAAACAAGTGTATTCAACAGTTAAATCGATTGTTGCTGCATCCTAACTACTCTTTTATTGCTTAAGTAAGTGAACGTGATTATAATATCCTGCAATGAGTAGTGGTTTTTCTTTAGGGGGAATTTTAGGAAATTGTTGATGATAGCATGATAAACAAATGTAGCCCTGGTATATCGAACTGTAGATTCGTTGTGTTGGTGAAACTGGTTTTTGGCATTTTTCACATGGTGTTATTTCATTCATTTCACATTTCACACTCACACATGTTATAATAAAAAGATTTTGAAGCGATGGTACTTAAATTGCTTCTGGAAAAATGACAAAATATACTATTGTTAGTTCTTAAAAGGTAATGTAGCCATTCCACTGTATTAGTGAAAACATTTATACCTATTAAAGAAAATAATGAAATGGGTTGATGGAGTAAATGAATCTTAAATGTTTGTTTGGTTTTCATCAGTGGACCAAACTTAAAGGTCCTCGAAACATTGGTGGTGGAACATTTGAACAACGGTATAAGTGTACTCGTTGTTATAAAGTAAAAACTGTAAGAGAGTGAGATGAAATTTTAAAAAAATACTTTGAAAAGGTTGTTCAAAAAGGGAATAAACTCTTTTGGATAAAAGAAGATGAAAAGTATGGCAGATAAGCAAGAGGGAAAAGGTGATGGATGCACCCTCTTTGCAGATCCCCCGTATCAATCGTCGTTCTGATTTCTACATTGTCCTTCATCATTTATATATCCTAAACGGGGTTGAGTGAAAGTATTACTCAAAATTGTAAAAATTTTGGAAAAAAACAAAAAGAATAAGTAATGACGAATCTTAATTACATAACTGGAAGTGTGGGATGACAAGAGATGGAATGATTAATCGATGGAACGGAATGAACTTTGGGACTTTGGGATTGGGTAAAAATTCATTCCAAAGATACTCGTTAACCTTTCCATCCTCAATCCTTCTCATCCCTCAAGGAGGGAATATTAATATTATTTAAAATATTTTTCATTTTATTAAATATACTTATTGTAATATAAAAATTTATAAGATCGTATTTAAAAAAATATGTTTCAAATATTGGACCAACTTACCCTTCGAAACCATATTTGCCAACTAATGGTACAAACGCACAACCACCCTTTGAAACGGTTTCAAAGCCATCTTTCTTTTTGTTTAAAACTAACAATTCCCCACTGATATGACCAACAGGAATAACAATTTTGCCACCAATTTTCACCTGATCCTTAAGTGGCTGTGGAACATCGGGAGATGAACAGGTCACATAAATTCGATCATAAGAAGCAAATTTAAAAAGACCTTCTGATCCATCACCAACAACAATTCTCACATTATTAACTCCTGCATCCTTCAACCGTTGTCGAGCCCGGTTTGCAAGACCTTCAAATCGTTCCACGGAATACACCGTTCCTTTTTTGCCAATAATGCTAGCAACAACCGCGGCATGATACCCAGAACCCGTACCGATTTCAAGCACATTATGACCCGAAGAAAGATCTAATGCTTCAGTCATAATCGCAACCATATGAGGTGCAGAAATAGTCTGACCGTTCCCGATATCTAATGGTTGATCTAAATATGCTCTCCGCTCGTTTCCAGGGAATACAAATTTTTCACGAGGCACAGACCTCATTGCAACTTCCACTTTTACAGATTGAATATATCCACGTTTTTTTAATCCATCAATCAGTTGTTCTCTCAAATTTGAATAATCCATACTCTTTCTCCACAATATAACTAAGTTCAACCAAATATATGAATGCTCTGAAAATTGATTCAACCAAAATTCGGAGAATACTTAAAAATTAAGACTCTTCTCCGTTTTTAGGTTCATGTAATTTCTTTAAGAAATTGTTGTTTGATTATCAATTCTATTGATGTTTTGATTCTTATCAGATTATGACTTAGAATTTGTTATTGATCTGACTGTAATTATCTTCAATAATCTAAATTTTTGAGGAAGCAATTAGACCAATTATCCAGATTACACCCTATCTGGAGGAAATCGGCAGATTTCCCAACCTAAAAATGGAGAAGAGCCAAAATTAAAAATGAAACCAAAAAATTGTTCTCCTAAAGAAAAGCGATATCTTTAATAATACTATACATTTCCACACTTGAGCGTATATGGGAAAAAAAATCATCATCGCCCTTGGAGGAAATGCTCTTATCAAAAAAGGGCAAACCGGAACTATCCATGAACAATTTGCAAACACTCGCGATTTTTCTAAACAAATTGTTCTCATGATCCAACACGATTGGATACCAGTTATTACCCATGGAAATGGGCCTCAAGTAGGAGCAATCCTTTTACAAAACAATGCAACAAGAGATACTATCCCACCAATGCCGCTAGGAGTTTGTGTCGCTGAAAGCGAAGGACTCATTGGGTACATGATTCAGCAATGCCTCAAAAATGCGTTAACCAATGCAGGCATCAAAAATCATGTTGCTACCATTATTACCCAGGTGCTTGTCGATAAAAACGATGAATCATTTACTAATCCAACAAAGCCAATCGGCCCATATTACACAGAAGACAAAATTGATCAACTCAAAGAAGACGGATACAATGTTACTAAACTACCCAAGGGATATCGGATCGTTGTTCCATCTCCGGATCCCTTAGAAATAATTGAAGGACCAATCATTAAACAAATGCTAGAACAAAACATCACAGTTATCGCTGCAGGCGGCGGTGGAATGCCGGTTATCCAAAAAAAGGATTGGGGATTAGATGGCGTGGAAGCAGTTGTTGATAAGGATCTAGCTTCAGAACGACTTGCTGAATCAATCAATGCAGAAACCATGCTCATTCTTACAAATGTAGAACATGTTTATGTAGGATTTAATACTGATCATCAACAAAAACTTGAAAAAATAAGATTAGAAGAAATCAAAAAACATTATGAAAACGATGAGTTCCCTCCCGGAAGTATGGGACCAAAAATCCTTGCAGCTATCCGTTTTTTAGAATCTGGTGGAAAACAAGTCATTATCTCCCATGTTGATCATGCTTGGGATGCCCTACAAGGAAAAACTGGTACCCAAATCACTAAATCCTTGTAATCAGCGGTTTTATAAACCCCATCCAACATTTGCTTTTTTCATCCTATGGATACCGCAGCTTTAGAGAAACAGATAAAAGACATCGAAGATGAAATTTTCAACACACAAAAAAATAAGGCAACAGAGCATCACATCGGAAAACTCAAAGCCAAAATTGCAAAGCTGAAAGAACAAATTGAAAAAAGACAAGGTGGCGGTGGAAAAGGAAAAGGATTTGCGGTTAAAAAAACAGGGGATGCAACCATTGGACTAGTTGGATACCCGAGTATTGGAAAAAGCACCCTGTTAAATCGATTAACCGAAGCAAACAGCGAAGTGGGAACCTACGAATTCACCACGCTTGATGTCATACCCGGGATGCTCAAATATGATGGTGCCAATATTCAAATCCTTGATCTTCCAGGAATAATAACGGGAGCAGCCAAAGGACGAGGACGGGGAAAAGAAGTACTTGCTGCAGCTCGAAATGTAGATCTCATCATTTTCATGCTTGATCCACCAAAGGCTCTAGAACAACTTGCTAAGATGAATGAAGAACTGCATCATGCAGGAATGCGAATTAATGAAACAAAACCAAAAGTAATCATTACTACAACAAAACAAGGTGGCATCACCATTCACACACCGATAAAACAAACTCATGTCAGCAAAAAAACACTATATTCCATTGCATCAGAGTACGTCACCAATGCAGATATCATCATCAGAGAAAACATTACCGAAGACCGATTCATTGATGCATTCATGAACAACCGAACATATCTTCCAGCAATAACGATTATCAACAAAGCAGATGTCTATCCAAAAAAGATAGTAAAAGAAGCAGAACAATTACTCAAAAAACATCACTGGACCGTGTATACCATTTCAGCAAAAACACACAAAGGATTAGATCAACTTAAAAAAGGAATCTACAAACATCTTCATCTCATCAAAATTTACATGAAACCACAAGGAAAGAAACCAGATTACTCCGAACCATTAATTCTAAAGAAAGGAGCCACTGTCGAAACGGTTTGCAAACAAATCCATCGTGATTTTAAAGAAAAGTTTAGATATGCTCAAATCTGGGGAACATCAGGAAAATACCCGGGTCAAAAAGTAGGATTAGATCATCAGCTTGCTGATGAAGACTTACTCACCGTGGTCATAACGCATTAATCTTTCATTAACCGTTGAGCAGTGTTCACTATTGCTGGTGCATCCAACTTATATTTTTTCAAAAGATCCGCAGGATCACCACTTTCACAAAACTGATCACGAATACCCATTCGTTGAAAACGAACTGGTTTTTCGTATTGTTCCGCTAATGTTTCAGCAACAGCTCCTCCAAGGCCACCGATCACTGAATGTTCTTCGATAGTAATGATCCGTCCGGTCTCTTTAGCACATTTTAAAACCACTTTTTCATCAAGCGGTTTGATGGTATGCATATCAATAACCCTTGCTGAAATCTTTTTCTTTTTCAGCAATTGCTGAGCATCAAGTGCAGAATCTACCATCGTACCAGATGCAATAATTGAAATGTCCTCTCCATCCTCAACAAGCATACCCTTCCCCAACTCTAACGTTTCCATATATGCAGGTTCGTATAAGATTGGCGCATTCGCTCGACCAACACGAGCATACATAGGACCAACATGATCAGCCATTAATTCAACGATTTTAGCAGTCTGTGTTGCATCACTAGGAGCAAGAACGGTCATATTTGGAAGCACCCGCATCAACGCAAGATCCTCAATCATCTGATGACTCGCTCCATCTTTTCCAACACTGACACCTCCATGAGTTGCAAAAATCTTCACATTGGACTGGGAATAAGCTAAATCCATTCGGATCTGATCATAAACCCGTCCAGTTGCAAAAACAGCAAACGTACTAGCAAATGGAATCTTCCCACAAGAAGCAAAACCAGCTGCAGTTGAAATCATGTTAGCTTCAGCAATACCCATTTCAAAAAAACGATCGGGGAACTCTTTAGCAAACATAATAGTTTTCGTTGATTTCGATAGATCTGCATCAAGCACTACAATATCGTCGTTGTTCTTCCCTAATTCAACGAGTTTTTCACCATACGCATTCCGCGGATTCTTCATTTGTTTCTTACTCATGCAGATCCCTCCAACTTTTCCTTAACCAGATCTAATTCTTCCATAGCAAGATTATACTCCATCTCATTTGGAGGAACTCCATGAAAATCAACATTATTCTCCATATAGGAAACGCCTTTTCCCTTCACCGTGTTCAACACGATCATCGATGGTTTATTCGTAATTGCTTTTGCTTCCTGGAATGCATCAAAGATCTTAGTGATATCATGACCATCGATTTCTAACACATGCCATCCAAAAGCTTCCCAACGATCAGCCACATTTTCTAGTTGTAACACGTCTTCAGTGTTCCCATCGATTTGTAAAAAATTCCGATCAATCATAGCGGTAATATTCCCTAATCGATAATGTGAAGCAGCTGCAGCTGCCTCCCAAATCTGTCCTTCGTCTGTTTCTCCATCACCAAGCATCACATAAACATGATATGATTTATTATCAAGTCTGCCTGCTAGAGCTACTCCATTAGCAAAGGATAATCCATGACCAAGCGACCCAGTTGACGCTTCGATACCAGGCGTGTACAAACAAACAGGATGACCCTGCAACATACAATTCACCCGGCGGAGTTTATTTAATTCTTTTTTTGAAAAATATCCTTTTTCAGCAAGAACAGCATACAATGCAGGTGCTGCATGACCTTTGCTTAAAATAAAACGATCTCGGTTTGGATCATTTGGTTTTTTTGGATTCTGCTTCATTATAGTATAGTACAGTGTGACTAATGCATCAACTGCAGAAAGCGATCCACCAGGATGACCTGATTCTGCTTTATAAAGCATTTCTACAACATGCTTACGAATGTCAACTGCAAGAATTTTTAACTTTTGTAGAGTGTTTTCGTCAAGTATTTCCATTAACTTGGATCCCCCTGTTTTTAAAAAATTGGACCCTGCTCGGCAGCCGAAATGAATACTGTTCATGACTAAATACTTTTTGAAAATACAGAAAACCAGGGTAGAAAAGACGTTTAAAAGGATTTTTGAAACGAAAGAGAGCAAAGGGAATTATAAATTGCTATTTAGAGTTGATTTTCTTAAATATATATACTAATTCAATCAATAAAAAAATAATGGTTTCTAATGATAGATTTTTTAAAGGACATCATATATGTATTCGCGCGGAAGAGTTATGGTATTAGACGATCTTGGAAAATCATTAAAAGGAACCATTGAAAAAATCGCTACTGCAGTAACCGTTGATAAGAAACTGATTAAAGTAGTCGTCAGAGACATTCAACGGGCTTTATTGCAATCCGATGTCAATGTTAAATTAGTGTTAACCTTATCAAAGAAAATTGAAAAACGAGCACTTGAAGAGAAACCGCCTGCAGGGATGAGCGGGAGAGAACATGTCATTAGAATCGTGTATGATGAACTAGTTAAAATCCTTGGAGATGCTCGTGAACTACCCGTTAAAAAACAGGTGATTATGCTCACTGGACTCTATGGTCAAGGAAAATGTGTTCATGGGGATAGTAGTATCCCACTATCCTCTGGAGAAATGAATTCTGCTAAATCAATTTACGATCATTTTGCTTCAACTCTAGAAGAACGATCAGTTGGCGATGGAACTATTATTGATTTAGAAAATGAAACTATTCATGTTCCTTCTTTCAATCCTAACACATTAAAGATTGAAAATAAAAAAGTTACCCATGCTTGGAAATTGAAAGGCAAACAATTGTATGAAATTTTTATAGATGCCGGAAATGATTATTCTGTTCGAGTTACGCCAGAACATCCATTTTTCATCCTTCGAAATGGTATGGTTTCACAGGCCAGAGCAGATCAATTGCAGTTAGATGACTATGTTGCAGTTCCAAGAGCATATGAAATAGAACCAAAAGAAGAACAAGTTGATTTATTACCGTTCATTCGTCAGAACAATATCGATATCTTTTTGGAGAAGAATACTGCTAAACAGATTATTTCATCAAAATACGTTACTATAAAAAATGCTGTTGCACACCTTGATCATTCAAGAAATTACAGCAAATGTACTCTTGCTTTTAAAAAAGGAAAAATCCCTCTTTCCCTATTGGAGGATTCATATTGTCCAATAGATTCATTGAAACTTCAATCATTCAACACCAAGAAATCGGTGAGATTTCCACGATATCTAACAAAGGATCTAGCTGAATTTTTAGGATATATCATCGGTGATGGTCATATCAGCAAGGGAACCGTTGAAATCTCAAATGCAGATGAAGAACTAATTAAACGAATTACGAAGATTAGTCAAAGACTCTTTGGAATAAATCCAACCATTACAAAAGATAAAAGAAGTAAAGCGAAACGAATTCTTTTGTCTTCAAAAACCTTAGCTGGATTAATTCATACTATTTTTAAAATACCGTACGGGCGAAAAGGAAGATCGTTATCCCTTCCAAATAATCTTCTTTTATCTTCTGATGAGGTTTTACGTCACTTCATCCGAGCTTATGTTGATTGTGATGGATATATAGCAAAGAATTATCGTAATATCGCAATTTCTTCAGAGAGTAAAACACTTCTTAATCAAATAAATCTATTGTTAAGAAGATATCATATTTTTTCAACGTTATCGAAAAAACATGTTAACGGAGTTGTTTACTGGAAATTATGTATTGAGGGAAGATATGCTGAATCGTTCTCACGGCAGATTGGATCTGGATTATCACGTAAAAAAGATCGATTAACATCTTTTTCTCAGATGGGGAAAAAACAGGGTTGTGAAAAACATGATATGGTTCCCATTGGTCCTGTTTTGAAAGAAGTCCGTGAATCGTTAGGGCATTCAATCGGTAACATTCAACAAAAAGCAGTTAACAGTTATGGAATTTATGAGAAAAAAGAACAGATTTCCAGGGAATCATTATCTAATTTATCAACATTCTATGAAACATATCCACAAGGAAATCTTCTTACCCTGCTTAATCAACTAAAACTTGGAAAGAATCCACGTGACACATTTAACAATGGTATTGTCAATGCGTTATGTTCATATTTTAATCAACAAGGCCTAATTAAAGAAACTCAGTCGTCTATTCAATTAACATCAATGGGAAGAAAACAGCTTCAACAAAGAGTACAGTATCAGAAGACGGCAAGTAAGAACACTTTAGAATCGATTCATAATTTATCAAATTCTGATGTCTGCTGGATTAAAGTTCGAGATATAAAAACCATTGATTCACCAGAATACGTTTATGATTTCACTGTTGAAGATAATCATAGTTTTATAGCTGATGGAATAGTAGTCCACAACACTACTTCGGCTGGAAAACTTGCTACCTATTTTAAAAAGAAAGGACTTCGGCCTGCTGTTGTCGCCGGTGATGTTCATCGACCTGCTGCCTATGATCAGTTAAAACAAATCGCTGAACAAGTAGAAGTACCGTTTTATGGGGATAAGGATGAAAAAAGTGCGGTAAAAGTAGTTGAAACAGGTGTTGAAAAATTCAAACGAAGTGCTGATGTTGTTATTGTTGATACGTCTGGTCGTCATAAACTTGAAGATGATTTAATTCAAGAAATGAAAGATATTTTTCATGCGACTAAACCTGATGAAAAACTCCTTGTCATGGATGCAGCGGTTGGTCAACAAGCAGGTTCTCAAGCGAAAGCGTTCAATGATGCTGTTGACATTACTGGTATCATTCTTACAAAACTTGATGGTACTGCAAAAGGAGGTGGAGCACTTAGTGCTGCTTCAGAAGTTGATGCACCAATTGTGTTTATTGGTACTGGGGAGCATGCCACTGATTTTGAACGATTTGACCCAGCTCGATTCATCTCTCGGCTTTTAGGTATGGGTGATATCAAAACCTTACTTGAAAAAGCTGAGGAAAGTATGAAGGGGAAGGATGCGGAAAAAACAGCTCGACGCATGATGTCTGGAAAGTTCACGCTTCATGATATGTATGATCAAATGGATATGCTTTCTGGAATGGGTCCATTGAATAAGATTTCTGAATTGTTGCCGGGTGGTATGTCCAAAAAAATGAAAGATGTTGATATGGATGATACACAGGATCGATTACAACGATTTCGAATTATTATGGATTCGATGACTGAAGAAGAAATGGAAAACCCACAAATCATTCGATCCTCTCGAGTTCGTCGTATTGCTAAAGGGGCTGGTGTGGATAATAAAGATGTGAAACAACTCCTTAAATATTATAATATGACCAAAAAGATGATGAAGGGCTTTTCTAGTAATCGGAAAATGCGGAAGAACTTGATGAAACAATTAGAATTTGGAAAGTAACTTATAATACTTTTTTCATGATATTTTGTTATGTGCTTTGATTACAAAGAACAAATTATTGCTAATGGAAAAACTCCTGTTTTACAACAAAAACGAAAGGTAATGCTTTCTTTGTTTTCTCAAGTGTTAAAAGCAGTGGATCCCTATGCTGCAGTTTCTTCTCGGATAAAAGATAATAATCTTTTCCTTCAAGATAAAACCGTTGATGTATCAACGTTTCATAATGTGTATGTTGTTGGTTTTGGAAAAGGAAGTGTGGGGATGACTCAAGCAGTTTGTGATCATCTTTCTATCACGAATGGAATAGTAATTACGAATCAAACAGATAAATCAGTTCATCATGATAACGTGGAAACCATTGTAGGTGGTCATCCACTTCCAAATGATTCAAGTGTTAATGGTGCAAAAAAAGCATTACACTTATTATCAAATGCTGGAGCAAATGATTTGGTCATTATTCTTATTTCAGGGGGTGGATCAGCGTTACTTGCGTCTCCTCGTATCTCACTTGATGATTTACAGAAAACCACAAAATCTTTACTTGCTTCAGGAGCAACAATTCAAGAGATTAATACGATTCGTAAACATCTTTCAACGGTGAAAGGTGGGCAATTGGTCAAATCACTACCTTGTAAAGTGGTTACGTTTATTGTTAGTGATGTAGTGGGTGATCCACTTGAATTCATTGCTTCAGGGCCAACAGTTGGTGATTCAACAACGTTTTCTGATGCTTTTAATATATTAGAAAGATATGGTTTGTGGAATAGGGTTCCAGATTCTGTTCAACGAGTGATTAGTCAAGGGAAAACGGGTAGGATTCCTGAAACACCGTCTCCTGATGATCCAGTGTTTTCTCATGTGTCTAATATGATTGTTTCTAATAATTCACTTGCTTGTGAAACTGTGTTTAATGCAGCCAAAAAAGAGGGTTTTGAACCAGTAATGTTATCTACTCATGTAACTGGTGAGGCTCGAGAACTTGGCCCATGGTTAATTGAAAAAGCTAAAAAGGTTCATGAAGAAACTGGTGGAACCGTGTTTATTAGTGGTGGAGAGCCAACAGTAACACTTTCTGGATCTGGCAAGGGTGGAAGAAATCAGGAATTAGTGTTATCCGTAGTACCATTACTCAAAGATTCTGGATCTGTTTTTGCTTCTTTTGGAACTGATGGAATTGATGGTATGAGCCCTGCAGCTGGTGCTATTGCTGATGAACAATCGTTTATGCGGGCTAATGAAAAAGGAATGGATGTTGAAAAGTATTTAAAAAATAATGATTCATTCTCTTTTTTTGATCAGTTAAATGATGCATTGATCACTGGACCAACTGGTACAAATGTGATGGATGTTCAAGTTTTGATTTTATAGTCTGTATATCTCTAAGATATATTCTTAATCTTTTTTTATTTTGTAAATCATTGCGGAAAAGTAACTAGGTTTATTAACGATAAAATCCATACATGCATGCGGATTGTGAGTGAAAAAAAGCAAATATCTTACTATATCTAGGGTTATATTTGCGAGATGGATGGGATTCACCATGAGAAAAATAGCATATTTCATGAATTATCATCATATTAACCCCAAAGATTATATAAATAATAACTATATAAATCGAGGTGATAATTATAAAAGGTGAGAAATATATGATTCTCCCCAAAGGATTTTGGCATAAAAAATCGATCTTTTTCGTCATTCTCTTATTCTTCTTCAGTATTTTTTCGTCATCTGTTTATTCCTATGATTCAACTACGCTTTCATTTGAGGAAGGAATAGATGATGAAGATGGCGTTTATTTTACATCTTCTTTCTCAGATGTTGAGACTTATTTTGGGGGTTGCGTTCATTCGACTCAGGGTAACAAGTTAATCCTTGATCCTGAAGGTTCTCGGTTTAAAAATTATAATTTTTCTGATTGGGATTCAGACTCCCCTCATGCGATGTATGCAGGAGATTTATTTTGGTTTTCTCAAGCATGTCAATTATCTTGGATTATGTCTTTTTTTGAAGAAAAAGTTGAAGAAAGTCCTTATTATTGGGCAACGAGTCAACCTGATGGGATAACATATCCATATGATTACAAAGTCACCCCCTCTGCATTGCAACAAATTCATCATTTCCGGTTTAAAATTACTCAAGATATTACTTCGTCTTCTTCATTTAATGTTACTTGGATTGGTGAAGCATCGAATTATAAAAGTGTAATCTTGTACATGTGGAAACCCATTTATGGTCCAGTTGGCATCTGGCAAAAAATTGATTCTACTGAAGATAATGCCACCTCATTAACGCTAACCTATGAAAATGAAAGTCTTAGTCTTGGAAGCGATGATTATTTAGACGTTTGCGTTGTTGTTGTTCCTTCACTTGGTGATGATTGCACCATTCAAACGGATTATATTAACGTGAAAGTTCAAGGCGAGGGATATGCAACTGAAGGTGCTGCTCGATTTGATCCGGTGATTCCAGATTCAGATAAAATATCTCGTTGGGAACGCTTTATTTGGTCAGGTTATGAACGGCCGCTTACTTCTATTTCGTTTCAGTTTTTCCATGAAGAAAATGGATCATATACATTGATTAGTGATTCATACATTGATGATAACAGCGATGGCATTTCTGATAAAGTTGTGGATCTTTCTTCATTGCCGGTCGATACAAATTTAACTGTTAATGTGAGTATGAGCACTCGCGATTTATCAGTTTCACCTGAATTGTATGATTGGGGTGTGAGCTGGCAAGTATCTGATGATTATTGGAAAGATTTATTGACTACAGATTTACGAGTAGATGCTAGTAGACTTAGAAATATTCGAATTGCTGATGGAAAGGCAAATTTGGTTACCACCGTATATGACTGGCCAATGAATGGTCAAAACGGTCAGAATACCCGTGCTTCTCCCGGTCTTGGACCCGGTTCCTATAGTTCATTATGCTGGGAAGGTAAGGAGAAAGTTGGTGGAAATCAAAAAAATCCTATAGTCAATGATGGTGTGTTATACATTGCAAATTCTATTTCTTCTCGAATTTATGCGTATGATGCACAGTATGATATTAGTTATCTTCCAAATGGGTTTAGTGATTTTTCAGATCGTTTGGATTATGATATAATTAACACGCCAGTTGCCACGGATAAGAATACGATTGTGGTAGCAACAGGTTCATCAGATTCTGGAGGTGGAATTGCTAATAAAGTTGTTGCGTTAAATACGAATGATCTACAATCGCAAGAGTGGATGTTTTCATTTGGATCTGTGAATTCAGATGATTCATCGATTTGTTACGATGCTTCACCCGTGTTGTCAGGAAATAATATTTATTTGACTTCTTGGAATGGGGATACATCCTTGCTTGGTGATGTCTTTGATTTTTTTAATTTGTCAACTGGTAATAATAAATTGATTTGTTTAACTGATGAGGGGAGTTATGAGTGGAGTGAAGATCTTCCAGCTGGAAGTTTTGCTAGTCCTGCAGTTTCAGAAGAACTTGATTTAGTGGTTGCAGGCTGTGAAAAACTGAATGGGGATAGTTTATACGCATTTACTCTTGATGGAACGAGTCTTTGGAGTGCAGATGTTGGACCAATTGGTTATGCATCACCCGTGATTTATGATGATACTGTTTATGTTGTTTCTAAAAAAACGGGTCAAAATCCAGTGACTGCGTTTACGCAAGTTGTTGCTGTTGATTCATCAAGTGGAGATATTAAATGGAATACTACGATTGGTGATATGGTCCCTGAATTGTATAGTAATGCAGCATATAGTAGTCCAGCTATTGCGGAAGGATTTTTGTATGTGGCTTCTCCGGATGGTGTGTTGTGTAAGATTGATGCTAGTGATGGGTCAGTGGTGAAAACCAAGTCTATTTGGGTAAAAGGCGTGTCATCAACTATTGTGCAATCTTCACCTGCTTATGCCGACGGTATGATTTACATTGGAAGTCCGAATGGTTATTTATATGCATTTAATGCAGATACATTAGAAAAAGCATGGGATAAAAAAACAGATCCGTTAAGTCCGATTTTTTCCTCTCCTGTTGTAGTGGATGGTTTTGTGTATTATGTTGATGAATCGTATGCATTATATTGTAGAGGTAAACAACAGATTTCTGAAAATGAGCAGATTACTGGAGAATTAATTTCAATGCCGATCACCCGTCCTGATGATATGTATTGGGGACGATTTGATGTTGTTGACGAGACAAATACGGGATATATTGATTATAGCATTTTGGATGAGGATTATAATCTGTTGGTAGATGATGTTGAAGATAATGCGGCGTTAACGGATGAAGATCTTATTGATGAAGAACGCATTCGATTAAAAGCTGCTTTTCATGCGAATGCTAAAGAAGAGGTCATTCTTGATTCGTGGAAGGTTTCTTTTTCAACAGAAAGTCCTAATGCAGGAGATACTGTCTTTCAGAATTTTGAAAAGAATCTTTCCTATCCTGCTCGATTTTCTATAGAGGTACAAGATGAAGAAGATGGATTGATTAATACGTCTGCTCGGTTTAAACTTGAATATTCAAATGAGACAACAGGTACCTTTGAAACCGATTGGTTACCGGCTAATGTTAGTGGTGAAAATGAGAGTACGGATAAAGAGATTATTCGTGTGAACATGAGTTATGTTGATGTTATTGATGAAATTGATTTATATCATCAGATTAAATTTTCGATTAATGATACGAAACAGAATACTGCATATTCGGATTGGTATTTTATTGAAGGAAAACCGGATGAACAAGTCCCACTGTTTGATATAGATTCCTTCACCCCAGATCCGCCATATATCTCAACTATGACGCCAACATGTACCATTCAAGCAATTGATGCTGGAAGCAATGGGAACACTACGGGGATTAATGTTGATTCTGCAACGTACAGCATAACGTATAAAGAGGAAGGTACAACGAAGACTCATACCGAAAAAGCATCATGTACTGGAAGTAATGGAACAACAAGTACGGTGACGATTACGGCAGATGTTTCAGATTCGGAGGTAAGTGATCAGATCACTAGTTTTGAATCCATTAAGTTTTACATTGAAGATATGAACGGGAATAGTAATGAGACCGATTGGATTGATTTGTTCTTTGATGACACTCCACCTTCGTCAAGTATTACGAATGCTGATGATATTCCTGAGTTTAGTACTGCTGAGTTCATTTTGATTAATGCAAGTGCCACGGATGCTGAAACAACTGGTGAATACGTTAGTGGTGTAAAAGAAATAAAATTATATTATCGGGGTGGGGGACGGAGTACTTGGACTACATTTGATCCAACTTGTTCTGATGATGATTGTTCATGGGAGTTTACTATCGGCAGTGATGATGGTGGAGAATATGAACTTTGTACTCAGGCAGTAGATAATGCATCTAATCAGGAGGATCTTGCTGATGAAGGAGATGTATTTGTCACCTATGATCCTAATGAACCAACCGTTTCTTTTACTGATGAAATCATTGAAATAACAGATGATACATCAATTCCTTCTTTTGATCAAGTTACGTTTGAAGATGACTATAAACTTGGCAGTATGTATTATCGATTAAATTCAGAATCTCCTGAGAATTGGACATTGATAACCACAACAACGGCTGATCAAATCACTCCCACCTGGACATTGACCTCTACGCAGTGGAACAATATGATTGAAGATGAGATATCCTACATTTTTTTCAAAGTAGTTGATGCATTAGGTAACACTTTTGTCATTGATTCTACAGCTGAAGCATTACAGGTATTGAAAAATGTTGAAAACGTAAGTGAGTTTGTTTTAGACGTTGGTGATTTTGATTCATGGCAGTGGGATAACACCTATAAAATACGAGTGAACACGCAGGATCAAAATATTTCTGAGATGACATTATGGTATCGATTCGCTGAGGACTCTGAGAACACAACAAAGAATTGGACAAAGTATGATAATATTACGACCTCTCCATTTGAATGGGATTTCACTCCTGAGGATGGTGAAGGATATTATCAGTTTTATGTGGAAGTTACAACCTCTGCTGGTGTAGTTAAAGAAACAAATATTGAAACTATGTATGTAAGTTTGTTTCCAATTACAGAACTTGTTGTTTCACTGGTTATCACGATGATACTCTTTGCTGCTTCTGGATTAGTGATTAAAAAATATCGTGGTCGTCAGAAGAAAGGACCGATCTAGTCTTAATCTTTTTTTTTACCTATTTTTCTTTTTCATTTCAGATTAATCTCGTGGGTAATGGGAGAAAAGAAGTGTTCGGAGTTCATCAATTCCATCATTTGTGATACAAGAAACGGTTAACTCTTTTTTATCAGGAGTGTATAAATCATTCTTTGTTTTGACAATGATGAATTCAGCATTGGAGAATTCTTGTTTCAACCGTGTTAATAATTGTTGTTGTTGATTGAGTGTGTATCCACAACTTTCGGATGGGTCAAGTAAGAATAAGATGATATCAGCAAGATTGGATAAGGCGATAGCAGCAACATGTTCGATTTCATTTCGTTCTTCAGCAGGTTGTTCGAGTAATCCAGGGGTATCAATGAGTTGGAATTGTTCAGTAAAAAAATCAGTGTGTTGTTTCATGTGGCCAACATGAATGGTTTTAGTGGTAAATGGATATTGTGCGATATGTGGACGAGCTCGAGATAAACAAGAGAGTAACGATGATTTTCCTACGTTTGGATAGCCGGCGATGACAATGGTTGGTATGTCTTGAATATCTGGAAGTTTGACAATGAAATCACGAGCATCCCGAATTACTTGAAAATCATCATCGATTTGTTTCATGATACTTGTACATCGTCCATGGATTTCCCGTTGTTTTTTATGAATGAATTGCAGATCAGTCGATCGACGTAATGATTTGATCTGAGACATAGCAATATTTTCAATGGTATCTTTCGCCCATTGAATGGCGCCTAGTGAATGCCGTACTGAATCTAAGTTAAGCGAGTTATGAATGAGTTCTTGATAAAATTGAGGGAGTTGATCAAGTGAGGGGAATTGTTTGATGTATGATTCAAGAACTGAAATAAGGGTGTCAGTGAATGATTCTGTTCTTGCGATATATGTCTTTTTCTTTCTGAAATATTTATCTGGGTCTTGTATCGTTTTCTTTCGAGCACGAGCAAACGCGCGATCAATGAGTTCTTGACTGTTTGCAATTGGTGGTATTGTTTTATACATAATTGTTTATCCGGTCCTTTCATGTAGCATTTACTAGATTAACGTATTGGTCCAAAAAATAAGTGATTTAATCCTGTTTTTACTTCTTTTTTTCTTTTTTAGATGATAAGAATTCTTGGAAAAAGTATGTTATCAATGTAAGAATTACGAATGAAAGGGCAAAGATTACTATCCATGTTTCTGGTGAAAATCCTGATGCTTGAGCAATAGTAACTGCATTATTTGAGGATGTTACATTTCCCTGAGTTGTGTTTACATACTGTTTATTTATTGCAGAAATTATTGATGACATTTGATGAACATAATTTAGGAAAAAAGCACTGATAATTAGTCCATTCACTCCAATTGAAATAAGAAGTGCGACAGAGCAATGTTTCCAATTAATGTTCATCATACTCTTCATTTATTGATCCTATTTAAATTTGAGCATATGAAAACGTTTATTTTACATCATATCATGTTTGTCATATTCTTTGAGGTGGAAATATAATGGAAATTTTACCTTTGGCATCTGATTCACTCGGCGTTCGATCCATGGCTACATTCGTTCAAACAAAAGATGTTAAGATTACTCTTGATCCTTCAGCTGCCTTAGGTCCAAAACGATATCGACTTCCACCAACGCAAAAGGAATTAACTATGCTGAAACGAGTTAAAAAAATCATTAATTCCTATGCCTTAAAAAGTGATGTTCTTACGATTTCTCATTATCATTATGATCATTACGATCCAAATGAAACATTTTATACTGGTAAGAAAGTTTTTGCTAAAAACATAACTGATCATATTAACAAATCTCAACAAAAACGAGGATCGGATTTTCAAAAACAGGTAAAGGATAGTTGCGAATTGACTTATGCAGATAACAAATCATATTCTTTTGGGTCAACGTCGCTTTCATTTTCGCCACCATTTTTTCATGGACCTGAAAATGTTCGATTGGGTTATGTGATTATGACCACTGTTCAAGATGAATCAAAAACAATGGTTCATGCTTCGGATGTACAAGGCCCGATCACTAAAGAAGCAACAGATTACATTATCAAACAACATCCTGATTTGTTAATCATGGATGGCCCACCTACCTTATTTCTTGGTTGGAGATTTAGCACACAAAATCTAAACGATGCTGCTGAAAATCTCATAAGGATTATACAAAAAACAAATTGTGATGTTATCCTTGATCATCATTTACTCAGGGATTTAAAATATAAAACTCGATTTTCTGTTCCCTATGAAAAATTTGATGAGAAAATTAGTACGTTTGCTGAATATCTTGGAAAAGAAAATAATATGCTTGAAGCTCATCGTAAAATGATTTGGGAAAAGGAACATTGAAAAAAAAGTTTGTTTTTAAGGTTTGATTTTAAAATCAGGACATCCAACAGGAGTTGATAATTCCTGAACTTTCACATTTTTCACATTTGAAAGAGGGGAGCCTCGATGGCACCATTCCACCATAGTATCAACATCTTCTGATTCGCCTTCAAATAATGCTTCCACTCGTCCATCGCTCATGTTTCGTACCCATCCGTGAATAGCATGTTTTTCAGCTTGTTCTTTGGTGTTTGCTCGAAACCAGACTCCTTGTACTTTTCCTCGGATGTACACATGAACTGTTTTTTTACTCATAACTACACATTCACCACGCTTAACTAGATAATTTTTTTATGGTTGAAATCGGTTCATTGTTCGAGGGAACGGAATCGCATCTTTTATATTATCTAAATTGCAAATCCATGCAACAACTCGTTCAACGCCAAGTCCATATCCTGAATGAGGAACTGATCCGTATCGTCGAAGATCAAAATACCATTCATAATTTTCTTCATCTTCACCAGTTTCTCGTAATCGTTGTTTCATATATTCAATATCCTCACTTCGCTGTGATCCACCAATGATCTCACCATATCCTTCTGGAGCTATCATATCAAAACAAAGTGCCGTATTTGGCTTGTTTGGATCTTCTGGTTTATAAAATGCCATGATTTCCAAAGGATAATTTGTAACCACGACAGGTGTTTTGAAATAATCCATTAATTTATTTTCTTCGATGGTGCGCAGGTCTTTTCCCCAAGGAACCTTCATGTTTGCTTTTTCCTTTAGAATAGATAATGCTTCATCATAGGTTATCGTTGGAAATTCAGCAGTTGCAATATGTTTTAATTTTTCAATATCTTGATTTAGAACCTCTAATTCACGCTTGTTTTTTTCTATTACTTGTTGAACAATGAATTTTACTTCTTCTTTTGCAATTTCAGTTAATTCAGATAGTTTAATCCAAGCTGCTTCCATTTCAGCCATCCAAAATTCTGAAAGATGTCGAGATGTTTTTGATTTCTCAGCACGAAATGTTGGGCCCATGTTATACACTTTTTCAAGTGAAAACACGGCAGCTTCAGCATATAATTGCCAGGATTGAGATAGATAGGTTTTTTTATCATAATATTTGACTTCAAAAAGAGTAGCTCCACCTTCACATTGATTTGGTTGAAGTACCGGTGCATCAAATTCAATGTAATCATGGTCTCTGAAAAATTGATGAATTGCTCCAACAATAGTGGATCTGATTTTTAACACTGCATTAAGTTTTTGTGAGCGTAACCAAAGATGTCGTTGATCAAGTAAGAATTCCTGACTTTGATCTTCAACGATGGGAAATGGTTCAGCTGATTGCAAAACGTTAAAAGAATCCACACGAAGCTCATATCCACCCGGTGCTCGTTTATCTTCAGCAACGGTTCCTTGAACGATGACGGATGATTCAATGAGTGTTTTCTTTGCTTCTTCAAACATTTCATCTGAAAGGTTATTTCGTTTTACTGTGGATTGTAAAACTCCTGTTGCATCTCGAAGGTTGATAAAAACAATGTTTCCACTGCTTCGAGTTCGATAGATCCACCCTCGAATGGATACCTGTTCATTAATATATTTTCCGGATAAGATTTCATTGATTGCCACGTATTTTGTTTCACTCATGATAGTCAACCTTTTTTTCACATGAAACGTCTTTTTTTTCGTATCTGAAATAGAGTTATATTATAAAAAATACCAGGCTAAACGTGATTTGTTCAACTGATTAAGAAAAGAGTAGTTTTTCAGCATGATTTGAAACTGTTTCTCGATATTTTTCATCAGTGATAATCATTACTTCCCAATCTGGAATAGACCGCATCCGAATTGCTTCTGCAACAGGAGTATATTCATTAAGTGGTTTACTTAAATCCCCGTCAATAATGGGAATATCTGTTTGTTGGATTCGAGGTTCTGCCTGATGAAGATCTGGAGATGGAATATCAATGATTACTTGGCCTTCTGGGATATGTAATTTTTCTTCGAATACTTGTTCTTTTTCTCGGCGAAGACTGTTTTGTTCAAGTCGAGAAATCAGTTGTTTTTGATCTGGTGAGAGTTGTTGTGATGAAAGCACAAACGCCTGTTTGAATAATTGCCGGTATTTTAACCGGGTGATAAGTGAATGTTGGAATGATTCTTGTTTTTTAAGATGCATGACAAGTTCAGCATCAGTCATTGAGAAAAAATTGAATGGATGAAGTGATGGAAGCATTTCTAAGGCTCTGGAAAGCATGAGTTCTGCGATTCTTACTGTTTTATGATAATAAACTGATGAATACATGAGTGCTCGTGCCATCAAAATGTTTTCCACAACACCTACTCCTTTTCTGTTTAATGCAAGTTGATCTTGATAAATACGAACGGTTTGCACGAATCGTTGCGTGTCAATCATACCATAGGCAACACCAGTATAGTAGGCATCTCTAAGAAGATAATCAAGTTGATCCACGTCAATGACACTGTTTAATATTTGAGTGAGATATGGTTTACTGGTGAGGGTTCCTTTGATCATATCTGAAATAGTACTGGTATCAATATTATATCTGTTGAGAATGTCGGCAACGGTTGAAGTATGCTGAGCGAATTCTTTTTCATCATCCTGGAAAATGCTGTATTGACCAGTAATCAGTTTTTGGGTGAGATCAACATGGTCTACATTTAATGAGTTTCTAAGAATTGATTCTAATGTATGTGAAAACGGACCGTGTCCGATATCATGAAGCAGAGCTGCACATTTCACTACTTGTTTTTCTTCATCTGAGATATCGACTGATTCAGCAATTTGAGATGCCATGTGAAAAGCACCAAAAGAATGTTCCAATCTGGTATGATGTGCTCCAGGAAAGACAAGATGAGCTAAACCAAGCTGTTTGATGCTACTTAATCGTTGTAATTCTGGTGAATTTAGTAGATTTAAAAAAATGCCATCAAATCTAATATTTCCATGGATGGAATCTCTAATTATTTTAAATGAATCTGCCATAACGTTGTTTACACCTTTACTTTTTAACTTACATTAGAGTGATAGGGAAACAAGGACAATATGATAACTGAAAGATAAGAAAGAAATAAAAAGAAATTGTTTTTTTAGACTTCCTGTAAGAGGAATGGTCCTAATGATTTTAATTTCTCTTCATGTTCTTCTGGATATAAGAATCGTACCGTTTGAGTGATACTACTAAGAATAGAGTTACCATCTTGTGGAGTGAAACAAAAACCAATGATTTCATTTTCATTTTTTACATGAACGCTAGGTAGCACGGCAACAGTTTGATTTAAAATACGACCATAATGACCATGATCTCTTCCAAATGAAAATACAAGATTAGCAGCTTTTTTCTGAGTGACCGATACCCGAGGATTATCTACTAATTTTTTGATCGCTTTATCTTTCGTAATTTTCTTATCAATTTTTATATCATACCATATACTATGCATATATTGAGTGTTTAATTTTAATGCACTTGAAAACACATTTAATTCCATGCCCAGTGTTTTGTATAAATGATACACATCTCGAGCATGATGCGTTCCCATTGCTTCATCAGTGTGTGCACCTACTTCAGGTGATGGAACAAAACTTTTGACTTGGCTTACATCATTTGACCGGCGAATACAAAGGAATTTTCCCTCTTTCAAATGATTTTTATTATTTTCCACGGCAAGCGTTTTGATTAAAACGGCGATGTTATGGGTGTTACAACTGACAACATGAATGAATTTATCATTTTTGGTGAGTGCTTCATCATTGATGCCCACTGCATACATTTTTCCAAAGCCAAATTCAGATCCCTGAGCTAAAAATCCTTTTATTTTGTTCTTATATTTATTGTAATATTTCTCCTTATTCATTAATCCGGTTCCTTTTGGTGTACAATCTATCACCACTGAAGATCTTTTTATTGCTTCTTCTGCCTCATAAGTTGGATCAGTTCCCAATTCCTGAAAATCCTTAATTTTTTGTTCTGCTACTGCAAGGTTAGCACCGCGGTTCACTAATCCTTTGATTTTTGGTCTATCTATCAACTTAGGACTGTGTTTATAAAATGTGACCTCGTCAATGCCAAGTTCTTCTTTAGCATCACAGAGCAACCCTATTAATGGTTCCCCAATGGTTCCAGTTCCAACGACGTGAACAATTTTTCCATCTGTCATAATCTCACTCCTCCCCAGTCAGAGCAATTTGGTAATCAACATCCTGCTTTTAATTGTTACCCTATTTTTAGACTTTTTTTAAGGGCTGGAGGGAATGATTTAAAAAGGAAGAGCTAATTCACCCTTCTCATGGCATTACCATTAGACGTTTTACAGAAATCTGTGAATCAAAAAATGCATCTTCTTCTTAAAGATGGAAGGATCATCGAAGGCAAACTATCAGGATATGATGAATATATGAACATGGTTCTTGACGATGTTGAAGAAACGTATGATGATACTAAACGGAGACTAGGAACCATTATTCTTCGTGGAAATAACGTTGTAAGTATTTCTCTTAAATAGAATTTCTTTCTGTTGTCTGTTCTTCATTCAAAAACTCTGGGAAAAACAGTCCGTTTTTTCCACGGTTTTATCGTACCTTGAGTACAATTTTTCAGCTAAAAGCGTGAAAATATCTCATTTTAGGCGAAAAGCATTTATATGACTTTTTATTATGTGGATGATGGAAGGAATCGGGCTGGTAGTTTTTTGTTAGAGTGCATCCCATCCCCTCCTAGTGAGGCCAGCCATCCTTCCTTTCTTCGCATTAATTATTAGGAGAAAAGTGGATTATTTTTTTTAGTCTTCATCACTTCTTTTTTTGTTTTTCAACAAACATTTAAGTAGATGACGAAAATACCACAATCGTGATTCTTATGGGGAGAAATATCAAAGCAACCAGAGGAAAAAAATTACGATGTAAAGGATGGAGACAAGAAGCCATTCTGCGAATGCTTGAAAATAATCTTGAAAACGCTGAACTTCCAGATGATCTCATTATTTATGGGGGAACGGGTAAAGCTGCTCGTAATTGGGAAAGTTATGATGCCATTGTTGATATTTTAAAACATCTTGAAAATGATGAAACTATGATTATTCAATCGGGAAAACCAGTTGCAGTTTTTAAAACATGGGAAACCTCTCCACGGGTGCTTATGGCAAATTCAAATATTGTTCCTCATTGGAGTCATTGGGATAAGTTCAATGAACTTGATCAGCTTGGTTTGATTATGTATGGTCAGATGACCGCGGGATCCTGGTGTTATATTGGAACACAGGGAATTATTCAAGGTACTTATGAGACCTTTGCAGCACTTGCGAAAAAACATTTTAAGAGTGATTTAACCGGTAAAATCGTGCTGACTGGTGGAATGGGTGGTATGAGTGGTGCTCAACCATTATCGGTGAAAATGGCTGGTGGTGTTTGTCTTGATGTTGAATGTGATGAAGATCGTATCGATCGACGGATTACGGCTGGTTTTTGTGATAAAAAACTGACTGATTTAGATGAAGCAGTTGAATTAGCCAAACAAGCAAAAGCAGATAAAAAACCCCTTTCTATCGCTGTGGTGAATAATTGTGCTGATACTCACCCGTATTTAGTGAAAAATGGTTTTAAACCAGATGTGATCACCGATCAAACCAGTGCTCATGATGAACTGAATGGGTATGTTCCTGCTGGCTTTTTTGGTGCTAATTTACAAGAAGCATTTGATTTACGGGAATCTGATCCGAAAAATTATGTGAAACATGCATTGGAAAGTATGAAGTATCATTGTAAAGCAATTCTTGATTTTCAAAAAAATGGAGCGATCGCGTTTGATTATGGGAATAATTTACGGGGTCAAGCTGAAAAAGCAGGACTTAGTCATGCGTTTTATTATCCGGGTTTTGTTCCTGCGTATGTTCGACCATTGCTTGCTGTTGGACGTGGACCTTTCCGTTGGTTAGCTCTTTCTGGAGATCCGGATGATATTTTGACGACTGATAAGGTAGTCTTAGATATGTTTCCGGAGGATACGGTGCTTTCGAATTGGATTCAACTTGCTGAAAAATATTTGCCGTGGGAAGGGCTTCCATCTCGTGTTTGTTGGCTTGGATATGGTGATAGAAAGAAGTTTGCATTAGCGATTAATCAACTGGTTCGTGAAGATAAAATCGGACCAATTGCAATAACCCGTGATCATCTTGATACTGGTAGTGTTGCATCTCCGTATCGGGAAACGGAAAGTATGAAGGATGGAAGTGACGCGGTTGCTGACTGGCCATTATTGAATGCATTGTTAAATACCGCAGCTGGAGCTGATAACGTTCAGATCCATAATGGTGGCGGCGTTGGTATTGGGCTTTCCACGCATGCGGGAATGGTAGTGGTTTGTGATGGAAGTAAGCAAAGTGATGAACGGATTAAACGAGTATTCACTACGGATCCTGGAATGGGTGTGATCCGTCATGCTGATGCAGGATATCAGGATTCCATTGATTTGATTCATCATTCGGATTTACGATCGCCATTAATAAAAAATAAAAAGAAAGAATAGGAAGAGCAAATTATGATAACTTTGACTGGTTCTGATTTACATATTGATGATGTGGTTTCTTGTGCTCGAGAGTTTGAACCCGTGAAACTATCTGTTGAAGCAAATGAAAAAATGATGAGATCTCAAGAACTAGTCATGGAATTACTTCATTCTCATAAAACCGTGTATGGGGTTAACACTGGTTTTGGGAGTCTTTCAACAGAAAAGATCAGTGAAGATGATGTGGAATCATTACAAGTGAATTTACTACGTAGTCACTCTTGTGGGGTAGGAGATCTCTTGCCTGTTGATGTAGTTAGAGCAATGATGCTTCTCCGGACTAATTCACTTGCCAAGGGATATTCCGGGATTAGGCCTTGTGTTGTGCAATTAATTATTGATATGTTAAACAAAAAAATTCATCCTGTTGTTCCACGTAAAGGATCGATTGGTGCTAGTGGTGATTTAGTGCCACTTGCTCATATTGGGTTATGTTTGATTGGTGAAGGAACCGTTGTTTATCAAAATCAGGAAATGTCTTCAAAAGAAGCTTTTGAAAAAACTGGGTTAAAATCAGTTTCTTTACAGGCTAAAGAGGGCCTTGCATTGATCAATGGGACTCAGTTGATGAGTGCACTTGGGTGTTTATTTGTTTCTGATGCTCAAAATTTATTGAAGCATGCTCAAATTGCTGGAGCTTTAAGTCTTGAAGCATTGAAAGGAACGAATTTAGCATTTCGTAAAGAAATCCATCAGCTCCGTCCGCATAAGGGTCAAATGAAGTGTGCTGAGAACTTATGGAACTTAACTCAGGATAGTAAGATTCATGAGTCGCATTTGGATTGTGGAAAAGTCCAAGATGCATATACGTTACGGTGTATGCCGCAAGTGTTTGGTGCATCTAACGATGTGTTTTCTTTTGTTGAAAACGTTCTTGAAACCGAGATTAACTCAGTGACAGATAATCCGGTGGTGTTGCCTGATTCTAAAGAAAGTCTTTCTGGAGGTAATTTTCATGGGCAGCCGCTTGCTTTTGCATTAGATTTTTTAGCGGTATCCTTAGCTGAACTTGGTGATTTTAGTGAACGGCGTATCGCTCGACTCGTTGATGAAAACCTTTCAGAGCTTCCCGCGTTTTTAACTAAGTATCATGGTCTTCATTCTGGTTTGATGCTTCCACAATATGTTGCAGCTTCACTTGTTAATGAGAATAAGACCTTGTGTCATCCTAATAGTGTTGATTCTATTTCTTCTTCTGCAAATAAAGAGGATCATGTAAGTATGGGAGCAAATGCTGGTTTGAAACTTTTTCAGATCACAGAAAATGTACGATTTATTTTAGCGATTGAATTCTTATCTAGTGTTCAAGGACTTGAGTTTTTGAAACCGTTAACTCCTGCAAAGGCATTGCAACCTGCTGTTTCATTAATTCGGAAAAAGGTGCCAAAAATTGATAAGGATCGCCCGCTTCATAATGATATTAAGGGTATCTATGATTTAATTAATGATGGATCTCTTGTTTCTTCTGTTGAATCAGTGATTGGTCCCTTGCAATAGTTTTTTTCCGAAAAACACTAATAACCCTTTCTTTTTGCATGTGGTTAATGAACTTTACAAGTAATGCATCTGAAATGATTAATCAGTTTTTGCAACAAATGGGTATTTCTAATCCGTTAGCTGGAGAGTTTGTTCTTAGTGCTTTCTATTTTATTTTAGCGATTGTAGTTGGTATGGTCGTGTATCGGATTTTTGAACGGTATTTTACGAATTGGGCGAAAAAAACAAGGACAAATCTTGATGATGAAATCCTTGCTAATATCAAACTTCCGATTTATTTAGCTGTGATTGTTATTGGTTTGTATTATGCGTTGACTCCGCTTAGTGTTCTAAATCCGTTTTCATTTGAGATTCGATTGATTTTTTCAATTGTTGAGATTTTACTTGTTTCTTTTGCGGTAACTCGTGTTATCAATGTAATGGTAGCATGGTATGCAGAACGGAAAAGAGAACGGGAAAAGGATGTAAGTGAACATATTCTTTTCTTGTTTAAAAGAATGCTTCATATTGTTGTTTATATTTTTGCGTTCTTACTTGTTCTTTGGGCGTTTGGTATTAATCTTTCTGGAGCAGTTGTTGGTCTTGGTGTTGGTGGTATTGCAATTGCGTTTGCCTTGCAAAATGTGTTAAGTGATTTGTTTAGTGCGTTTACCATTTATTTTGATCGTCCGTTTGAAATCGGAGATTTTGTGATTATTGGATCTGATATGGGAACGGTTAAAAAGATTGGAATGGTGTCAACACGAATTCAAACCCTGCAAGGAGAGGAACTCGTTGTTTCTAATCAGGAATTGATTACCACTCGAATTCGGAATTTCAAGCAAATGGAGAAACGGCGTATCGTTTTTGGATTAGGGGTTATTTATGGAACACCGTTGACGAAGTTAACGTTGATTCCTGATATTATTAAAGAAATTATTGAGAGTGTGGATTTAGCTGATGTTGATCGAGTGCATTTCAAAGAATACGGTAATTTTAGTTTGAATTTTGAAATCGTCTATTACATTCAATCTAAGGATTATGCAGTATATATGGATATTCAACAGGAGATTAATTTTAAGATTAAAGAAGCATTTGAAAAAGAAGGAATTGAAATGGCGTTTCCAACGCAAACGCTTTTTGTTAAAGGAGAAAAAAAATAATTTTTCATTTTTCCTTTTTAATCATCTATCCAATTATTTGCGGCTTAATCAATGTGATTGATTGATCGTTATCGGGTGATGGATCAGTAGTTGATGAGCCAATAATTTGAACGTTGATTTCTACTCCGGAAAGTAAATTTTTAAAAATAAGATTGATTCGTTCTTCAAATTCGCTTGGGTTCTGTTCATTAATATATGTAATCCATCCTGGATTAGATGGGGTTTTGCATGATTCGCTATAATTCCAAATCTGAGGGTGGGGCCAAGCAATTGATTGATTTAACCAAGGTATATTTTCTACATGTTCTATTGGTACGTTTTTTTCGTCATTTATGACAATGACATTTATTTCATCTTGATTTTCCTGAAGATTCAATGTTGATTTCAAATATTCAATTGCATTTTCAGCGCTTAATCTCCCCATGGAAGTATTTTTTTGAGTAGCATTATACGTACCAGTTATCCACTCGCAATCTGGGTTGCCTTCGGCTGTTGTGACCAAGAGGATTATCTGACGGACGTTAGGATGATAATTTTCAGATTTATATAAGATGTCTGTAGCAAGTCTTATGCCGCAACCCATTGGTGAATTTCCACCAATATATTTTGAATTTCTTAGAGCACTGGAAATAATGTCATAATTATCTTGTGTTATAATCGTTGATGTTAGTTCTGCTTCTGCGTGGCTGTTACAGATTAAGTTTTTTGAAATCTGTATTTTTCGATTCAAACAATGCGATTTTCTCATAATTCAAAACAAGAAATGAAATTTTGAAAATGAAAAATGAGCGTAGAACGCTCATTTACACAATGCTTGAAGGAATCATTAAAAAAAGATACCTCGCTTCTTCATCAGTCAATAGAGCTATCGCTCATCAATACGAAAAGCAGCAATCACTTTAACATTTATGAATCTATGTACTTATGTTAAATATGCAACACTTGTAAGATGCGTTGTTACATCATGTTGCAACCGAGTTAATGCCACCGCATTCAACGCAATGAGACACAACGTCGTATGTTTAAACGCATGTTTCCTTCCTTTCCAAGGAATACTTGTTTCAAAACCCATCTGTTGTTTCACATACCCATTGAATCCTTTATTTCCATTCCGTTCAAGACGATATCGGCGACCACAATGTTTCTCCCGTCTATGATACTGTAAAACATGTTGATTCCGATAATACGCTCCAACATACTCAACATCACCTCGACGATACAGAAAACTAAGTTTATACCAAAGAGAAGCATCAGATCTAAAATCTTCATGATCCCAATACTTTTGGTACCGTTTGCTCAACGTTTCGAGATCACCCTTTGGATTATGCACCCAGTTTTTTTGAGGCTTATAAAAAAGATCCGTGTCAAAATCAATCTTTGCTTGAGCAATATTTTCATACGTAGGATACTTCCCATCCACCGTGATCATATCAACACTAAGATCAATCTGTTGTAACCGTTCCAGATGAAATGTCAATGCCTCTGCTTCATCAGCCGTGATCTCAAGGTCTTGATAGCCAAGAAAGATTTTATGATGACTATCAATCAACAAATCCTTCTTCCATCCGTAATCCTTGTAATATCCACTATATTTTGCTTCTGGATCATCTCGTTTCGCCGTGATAATTGTTGCATCTTCTATGGCTTCCTTACCTAACCGTTGTTGCTTCAACCGAGATAAGTGATATTGAATTTCCTGGAGTTCTTCATGAAAAAAGTTTCTCAATGTTTCATCATCTAATAAATCATTGATGAAATGACGAATGGTTTCATATCTTGGAAGATCACTTGGATTAAACCCTAAGTTTTGAGCTACTTTCTTCTGACTTACTAAGACATCATACACTTGTGTTATCTTTTGCAGATCTGGTCGAAGTTTCTGAAAAAGCACAAGTTTAAATCGTGGATACAATCGATGTTTAATCGATTGGAATCGAGGAAACAATGTTTTTAACACTGGATCAGCCCAGGTCATATCAAGATGTTTGAGAAATTTTGAGAGTTCAACTGGGTTTTCTTTTGTGGCATCTTCAAAGGAATTCTCTTCTGCATTTCTGTCCTGCAGCTGCTTTTCTAAAATATTTCGAAAAAACTTTATTGCCTTATCTGCATCCCATCCATTGCTGATTTTTTGTTATCCCTCCTATGGAACTATTCCATAGGGGATAGCAAAAATAAATATTTTTTTCAACGGCTTAATCAAAAAATGCTTAACCTTTTAAATGATGAATTCAAATCTGTAACTCCCACTCTTAGTTAAACAGGCAATCGATCATGGGTGCTGAGAAGTACACTGAGGAAAATCAATGTTGAACGCTTGAGTATTTGTTCATCATTAAAACGGGTAACAACTGTTCAATTTCATATTGGTGAAAGAATAATAATCAATCCGCTTTCATCCGTTATCCTCTACGACTCACAGAACTGATGAATCATGCATGATGACTAGTTATCTACTGTTTGAAACCTATCAGGGTGAGGTTAAAGGAATTTAAAAACAGATATGCTCTCTGAATCACTATTGC
>CAYPUK010000099.1:0-21596 GCA_964414035.1 uncultured Thermoplasmatales archaeon
GGAAGCATTGCATGAATTCTTTTCACGAAATCAACTAAATGATATTTTTTTACAATTGAAATCGGTAGCACATCAACTTTTTTTCCTGAACAATATGCATTAACAAATTGTTCTTTAACTTCAACTTGCTCTTTTGATACGAGATCGATCTTATTTAAGGCCACTAAAACAGGACTAGTAACTCCTAAATCAGCAAGTTCATCAAAAGACGTTCTCACTTTTTGTTGAAAGACGGTAAAAGAATCACTTGCATCAACGACTAAAACCACCACATCAGCATCTTTAATTTCTTCTAAAGTGGAATGAAATGCATCAATTATCCATGCAGGTAATCGTTGAATAAATCCAACGGTATCAGTCATTAAAATTGGAATTGATGATTGGGAAAGTTTACGTGTTGTTGTTGAAAGTGTGGAAAATAATCGATCTTCGACATCAATTTCCTCATTGGTTAGCTCATTTAACAAGCTGCTTTTCCCTGCATTGGTATATCCAGCAAGTGACACTAGATAATATCCGCTGTGATGACGATGATGCCTGCGGAGATGTCTTTGTTTTTGAATGTGATTTAGTTTTTCTTTGATTTGTTTCATTTGCTTTTTCATCATTTCATAATAATCGTCAACCTGATATTCTCCACCTGCCATTAATCCAGGGTGTTCTCCGCTTCGTGCTCGATGGATGAGCTCACGAACGAAGGGTCGTTCGTATTGAAGCTCAGCAAGACGGACTTGTAATCGAGCTTCCTTTCGATCAGCTCGATCCTTAAAGATCATAAGGATAAGACGTAATCGATCATATACGGTTACCTTCCAGTAATTTTCAAGATCAAACCATTGTGAAGGTTTCAATGTTCCGTCAACGATTACAACATTAATCTCTTCATCAGATTCAGTAATAAATTCTTTAATTTCATCTCGTTTACCAATGCCAATGTAACTAGTTACATCTGGATGGTCTCGATGTTGAATGAAGGTTTTTACTATATGATAATTATTTGATTCAGCAAGTAGTGTTATCTCTTCTATATCATCGTGAAGTGAAACGATTATTGCTGATTCTTTTAGGGTTTTCTTCATAGATTATCCTTTTCTGTATTCGTGATGAATAGTAAGATACAGTGAGGTCTTTTAAAAAACCTGTGAATCAAAAATTAAGGATTCTAGGGTAACATTTTAAAAAGAGTACTTCATATTCCGCGGGAAAAGTGATTATTTATGTCAGATGAAGATGATCTTAGTAAACTTGGAGTTATTCCTTCAGATCGTAAAAAACTTGAACATATGGGCATTACCACACTCGAACAACTTGCAGTCATGTCCGTTCAAATGCTTGGTATGGGACCAAGTAAAGGAAAGCAGTTAATTCAGCGAGCTCGAAATATTTTATTTAATCAGAATCTTGTTAACATTATTATTCGAGATGAAGACACCGTTGAGGTTATTGTAAAACAAACCAATCGAGCAGTGAGAAAATCTGTTCTTACCGCATTTGATGTGTATAAAACAGGATGGGGAACAGTTGCGTTGGATATCGAAGAAAATAAGTTAACATTGAACAGAAAATCAACGGCTTTCAACAAGGTCATCAGAAAAGCTGAAGCATTACAAGAAGTCATTGAAGCAAAAAAATTAGATAAGAAAGAAAAAGAAGGGATCTTTTTACCTGAGGATGAATTGAAACAATTTGCCCGGAAACGTGGGTTTGAAGGGTTTTGGAAAAATGTGTTTCAAGAGATTCATGGTAATGACATTATGAAAAAAGTGATTGCCACGAGTATGTTTTCCACGTATAAAGAACCAGTTCATTCTCTTATTATTGGTGAACCTGGTAGTAGTAAAACTATGGCTAAGGAGATCATAGGGGAACAATTCTCTGATATTTCTAGTATTGGTGCTAATACTACTCGTTCGGGTCTTGTTTGTAACCTTGGCACGGGGGATCTTGGTGCGCTTCCTCATGCGGATCAAAAATTGGTTCTTGTTGATGAATTTGATAAGATTCCTCAGGATGATATTGAGTATACCTACGAATTGTTATCTAACGGAAAATGCAGTGTGCATTCAGCAAAGGTGCATCAGAATATTCGAAGTCAATTCATTATGATTGCGTTTGCTAATCCTAAAACAAAGGTGTTTACTAAGGATGCAGTTAGTGATATTGGATTGTCTCCATTACTTGTTAGTCGTTGCGCTTTAATTGTTCGTGTCGGTAATATCGGGTCTGATGAACGATTGGATTTATTTCAAAAGAAGTTTTATGATACTGGTGAGATTAAGAAAAAACCTGAATATTATGATCAATGGATGCGACTTGCTCGAAGATATGATCCAGAGATTAATGCATCTGAATCTCAGGTGAAATCATATTTGAAGCAAATGAGTGAAATCGTGGAAGAGTATTATAATACGAATTTGAGACGAGATTTGCGAATGGCTGATTATATTCGCCGTATACCCATGGCTATTGCTCGTGCATCATTTTCTCCAATTGAGGACGATACATTAGATGAAGCAGCAGGCATTGTTGAGGAGTCTATTGCAACCTGGCATAA
This sequence comes from uncultured Thermoplasmatales archaeon, assembly GCA_964414035.1. Classification (GTDB taxonomy): domain Archaea; phylum Thermoplasmatota; class E2; order DHVEG-1; family DHVEG-1; genus EX4572-165. Next base: position 2,555 of record CAYPUK010000099.1, read on the forward strand.
ATGATAATTTGTAAGAATCAAAAATATTCTTCCCTTCTTTTTTACTATTATTTTGTTATGTCAATTTTTATTATTATTCTTTGATTTATTTTTTTAAATATTCAATTAATTTTTTATAATAACGATTGATAGTGATTAATGGTGAGGATTTAGTGCCTAAGAGTGAGCCATATCTAGAACACATTGATTCTAAAGAAATAAAAAAACTTGTTCATCGTCTTTATAATGATCAGCCTGATCGAGCTGAAAATAGGGATGCAGATAAGGATATATATGAAAAATATCCCTCAGAAAAACCAGCGTTATCTAAAACTGATAACTTAACCCAAGATTCACATTCACAGCATGATTACATCGCTTCAGAAATCGATAAACTACTTGAGGATTCAACATCATTAGATCAACATGTGGATTCTGTTGATTCACCTGAACCAATGGAATCTCCAATGCCTGAGTTTCCTGCAACTGAAAAACCGAAAAAAATTGAAAAACCAAAGCGACCTGAAAAAAAACGTGGATTTTTTGGTTTTTTCAAAAAATAATCTTTCTTTTTTTTCACTATTTCTTTATAGAATCATTTTTTCGGAATTATTTTATCCAAAATTTTATAAATGAGACCACATTTACTTTCCTTGATTAAGTATTAAAATATTTTTTAATAATCGGAAAAAAGATTTTTTAGTGTGAAAAAACCAGTGAATCATGAACGAGTTGACAGTACCATGGAAAAACTAGAGCCCTTATCTGTGAAAGAAGAACAGTTGGAAAATAAAAAGAGTAAACCATCATCAAAGGAAGATTATCATAAAGGCTATGATAAAGGTGTAACAGAAGCTTTTAAAGAAGTGCAGCAAAGCGTTGTCTTATTTAAACGGTATGAAAATGATGTGAAACTGCTTATGAAAGAACAAAAACCAGTGTGGAAAAATTGGGTTTCCTTTTACGAAGAGAAAAAAATCAAACAAAATGAATACATGCAACGCTATAACAACTGGTTATTTGATTACGTATTTATCAAAGGAAAGAAAAAAGAAGAATCTCTTTTTAGTTTATAAATCAACTAAGGAATAAACACAAATTTATTTTAAACAATTGAAAAAATCACTTCTGTTTCTCTTGTTGTTTCAACGCATCGTTCATCTGTTGAATATATTTACGTACGCCTCGTTTCACTTGGGCTAATTGTTGTGGTGGAATTTGGTAAGATTGTTGTGTTGCTTCTAAGGCAAAAATAAGACCATGCACAAAAGCACCGGGATGATATTCCTTCTCTTTTTGTAACGAAAAAATATCATCAGCAACGGCCATTGCATCATCAAATGAATACGCGTTTTCTTTTTTAGCATTTGTTTGTTTAGAAGAAGATTCGTTTTCAGGCATATGCCAGACATAGATTTATTGTTTTAAAAATCTTAGCACCTACTATTGAATTAAGGAAAAAATGAAAGAAATAAGTTATTGTTTTTTATTTTTAAAAGATAACAGTGTAAGAATGAATCGTTGTACCGCGGTGAAATTTCCAAGGATTGCTAAATAAACTAGTACCCAATCTAATAGAGAAAAACCATAAATGAAAGGATGATTGAAATAGAGAAGAAGGTATTGAATAACTGGTGCAAAGATAAGCAAGGCTAATCGATCTGCGCGACCTAGTAACCCAGCATATAATCGTTTTTGACCAACTGCCTGTGCTTGGGTTCCCATATAACTAGTTAATAGCATGCCGATCATAGCGAAAAAACCAATTTCTAAATGACACCATGGACTTAATGCCAGTCCACCAACGATGAATACATCAGCAAATCGGTCGATAGCATGATCTAAAAAATCTCCTTTTTTCGATGAAATATGTTTGATCTTTGCGATCTTTCCGTCTACAGCATCAAACAATCCATTGAGGAACACAAATAAGGATGCAAAAAGAAGAAGCGGGAGTTGTCGTTCAATTAATGGAGAGGATTGATAGAAGAAAAATGCAGCTAGAATAGCGCAAAGTAATGCTAACCAGGTGAAAAAATCAGGGGAAAACGATGAAAAAACTGTTGCTAATTTTGAAAGAATTGGATCAACTGTTGATCTTTTTTTATCAAGGACCATGGTGTTCTTTCTCCATTATATGTGAATCAAAGAGGCATTCTGACCAATCGTAACTTCCGGGTTTGCGTAGATCAGATGAAACGTTATTATCAATGAAATGTTGTTTTATCATTTCAGCGACTTGATTGCTTGTTTTTGTTGAGGTTTCTATTTCCCAAACATATTCCTCTGTATGACTTTCAACTGATTCGCAAAGGATAACATCTAAGATTTCAGCTTCAAGATTTTCTTTTATTTTATTCCAAGACCAGTTTCGTTTTAACAGTCTTTTCCGTAATTCTTTAGGATGACAGCGAAGAACAATAACTGATTCAATAAGATTAAGCAGATGTGAAAGATGACTTTCAATAACAATCAGATCATTAGTATCAAGATTGGTTTGCAAGTAGCTTTCAATAGCATCTACATCAAGAATGCTACTTTTTCGTGTTTCATCATATGATTCGATAAAATCATGTTCTATAGCTAATTCCTTCAATGAGATAACCGTGACATCCCATTGTTTAAGTGCTGATGCAATCGTTGTTTTACCAGTTCCTGGAGTACCCGTTAATGCAATAATCATAAGCGTTTCATTTTAAACTAAGGTATGATAATCATATCCTCTAAATCCTTCTTTGAAGCAATAATGGATCTCTTGGAATTCTTTACGGAATTCTTTGACGTCTTCACGAACTTTCTTTGGATCCTCTTTCTTACGAAGCACTCGATCGTAAAATGAAGCAACATCTTTCATTTCTTCTTGTTTCATACCAATTCTAGTTAATTCAGGAGTCCCTAAACGAAGACCTGATGGATTCAATGGATCGGTATCTCCTGGAATAGTGTTCATATTAGTTACGATTCCTGCTTGTTCAAGTGTTTTTGCTGCTTCTCGACCTTTTCCTTTGCCAACGGATAAAAGGATTTGATGTGATTTGGTAAATCCAAGTTTTTCTCCAAAGACGTCAAAGCCTTGATCATGTAGTGCTTGACCAAGATGTTGTGCATTAGAAATAATTTGTTTAGCATACGCTTCTCCATATTCTAAATGCTCGGCTAATGCAACTGCTTTTGCGGCGACATGATGCAAATGATATGATGAAGTAACACCAGGGAAGACACCAAAATTTAATCGATTTAAAAATGATTGGTCCTCTTTGGTTTCTCCTTTATGATCAGAAACGATCATTCCTCCTTGCGGACCAGGGAATGTTTTATGCGTACTTCCACTCATCACATCAGCTCCTTCTCGAAGAGGATCCTGGAATTGTTTACCTGCAATTAATCCAAGGACGTGAGCTGCATCATAAACAAGATATGCACCAACGTCATGGGCTGCTTCAGCGATTTCTCTGATCGGACTGGGAAATAAGAAAACAGATCGACCATTCAATGCAAGAGTTGGTTTCACTTTTTTAATGAGTTTAACTGCTCCATCAACATCAATATTCATCTCTTCATCATTAAATGGATATGACACTAGGTTGATTCCTCGAACTGCTGCTGCACCCCATTTCCCAAAAGAGATATGTGCACCATTTGCTAAATCTAAAACTGTTGCTGTTTCTCCAGGTTTTATGAGTGCTTTTAAAATTGCCATATTTGCTGTCGTTCCAGCGGTTGGCCGGATATCGGCATAAGAACAATTGAATAGTTTCTTTGCTAAATCAATTCCTTTGCGTTCGACATTATCGAAAAACTCGCATCCTTCATAGTACCTGTTACCCGGGGTTCCCTCAGCATATCTTCCATGAAAATCTGAAATAAGCAGTTCTTTACACATGGGAGATAACACGTTTTCACTTGCAATCATTGGCAAGGAATCTGCGAAGAATTGATTGTTTAATTTTGCTTGATTTTGAATATATTTAGCCTCATCATACCAAACCATAGTAGATCAACTCATCATGCCGATAATTGCTACCATAATAAAAAACTAATGGAAGATTCAGGCCATATCTTTTAGGATGATGGTATTTCGATTAATTCTTTTGGTGATTGCGTAAGTTGAATGTGACCATCTGGAGAAACAACAATGTCATCTTCAATGCGTACTCCGCCAAAATCTGGAATGTAAATACCGGGTTCTACAGTAAGAACCATACCTGGTTGTAATGTGTTTTGATAGTGTGGTGCAAATCCAATACCTGGATCATGAACGTTAAGACCTAATCCATGACCCGTTGAGTGAATGAAGTATCCTTTGAATGGTGTTGCATTTATAGTGTCATCAGCGATTTGATGAATAGAACTGGCGGTAACTCCTGGTTTAATGTGATTTAAGGCTTGTTGTTGTGCGGAAAGAACCGTTTGATGAATCTGTTTTTGTTTTTCGGAAGGAGTTCCATATACAAAGGTTCGAGTGGTATCTGAATGATAATGATCAACTGTTGCACCAAAGTCACAGATGATAAAATCTCCAGGTTCGATTTGTTTGTTTCCGCTTGTGTAATGAGGTTTAGCAGTATTAGTTCCAAATGATGAAATGGTTTCAAAAGCTGAATCTGAAGCACCTTCCAATTTGAGTTGATGATCAATTGTTGCTGCAAGTTCATGTTCAGTAAGTGGGAATGAAAAGAAACTAGGGATTTTTTTCATGACCTTATCAGCAATTAAGCAAGCTTCTCGGATTCTGTTAAGTTCTTCTTCATCCTTAATGGTTCGAGCTTTTGTTACTGCTTGTGAAATTGAAACTAATGTTTTTTCTGAAAATAATTCTTTCATTTGTTGGTAATCATCATACAGAGTCATTGCCGTGTTTATTCCAATGATATCATCATTTTGTGTTAGATCATGTATTAAATCAGTGTATTCTTTTTTTGTAGAAAAACAACTATATTTTTGGTGTATTGGGACCAATGGTTCTTCTAGTGTTGATACCAGAAGATGTGATGATCCATCTGAACGTAGTAGGATGCTACATCCTTCAAAAAGTCCTTTTTTTATACCAGTTACATAAAAAAAAGTAGGATCAATGAACGGATCTGAACTATTTCGTAAAAGAATAGCATCAACAGAGTTTTCTACCTGTGAAAAAATTCGCTTAATTCGTTGAGAATACGTCATCAATTTAGAATCAATCTCGTCATTATAAAGGTAATGATAATCAAAAATCACGGTGAGGAGTATTCTTCTAAACGCTAACTAAAAGCTATCTTGAAACACTACTGCTTTTCTCGAGTGCGCTCACCCCATGATTAAATTAAAAAGGGCCAGGATGTTACTTTTTATATTCTTTGATCAGTGATTGGAGATCATCTAGATTTTGTTTGATGTTTTGTACCTCTCTGAGCTTATTTTGCTCAAAGGTTTCTAAAATCTCAGGCAATGGTTTAGTGAGCTTATAGACATGAACCGGACGGCCTTTTCCGTCTTTTTTCAAATCTCTTTTTTTTGCCCATCCTTTCTTTCGAAGTTCTTGCATTGCAACACTAACCTCAGGTTGTCTCAAATCAGCACCTTGTTCAACATCAGCAGAACGACATTCTTCACACTGTGAAATATACACTAAGGTTTTTGCCAGATTCTTAGGCATTCCTAAGTCTGTGAACAGCTCTACCGCACGCTCATCATTTTCATCTAGGACCATGGATCGCTTCCGTCTCATTATCCTCTCTCCTCACTGGAAAATAATCATTTATAGGTATTTATATTTTTCTTATTTTTTCAATTTTTTCTTTATTTTCTAAAAATTCTTTAGGATTAATGATGCGTCCATGAAATTGTCTAATTTTAAGATGACTTTCCTCAATCATTTGTCGTGCTAGATCATCTGGGTAATCCCCACCATAGATAATTTCTTTCACTCCCGCATTTATCAACATTTTTGCGCAAACAACACAGGGAGTGTTCGTGATATAGATTACTGATCCATCAATAGATATACCAAAAACAGCTGCTTGAATGATTGCATTTTGTTCGGCATGAAGCCCTCTACAAATCTCATGTCGTTCACCAGAGGGAACATTGAGTTCATCTCGTAAACAACCCGTTTCATCACAGTGTTTCATTCCTTTTGGTGGCCCGTTGTACCCTGTCGCAAGGACATGTTTATTTTTTACAAGTACTGCTCCAACTTGTCGTCGAAGACACGTACTTCGGGTAGCTGCCAAATAAGCCATGCTCATGAAATATTCATCATAATTTGGTCGATCAGTCATCAAAAATTCACAGTTGTAATCATTCTTTCTCCTACATTATAATTTTGCTTTTTATAATTATATCGGTAAAAATGGATTTTTTAAATCAGGTAGCCAATCAAGAAAAAACCAGATAAAAAAACAGGATGAACAGAAGTAGTTAAATAATCCGATTTAAATGCGGAGTTTTATGGCTGAAAAGAATCGATTAATTTCAGATTTTTATGAATTAACTGTCCAGCAAATCATGGATAAACGTGTTTGGGACCTTCCCTTAATAGAAGATACCGGAGATATCTTTCATGTCCTTTCCATTCTTGGTGGAAGAAACCACATTTGGGTGGTTGAATCCAAATCAACGCGTAAAATCCTTGGAGTAATCACAGAACATGATGTGTTATCGATTTTAGCACCAAAAAATTTACCTTCTTATGTGTTTGGAATGCCAGATATTAGATCACTTCAACATGGGACCGCAAAAACAGCTAGTGACATTATGTGTACAAAAATTATTTCGTGTCATCCAGAGGATAAAATCATTGATGCATTACAAAAAATGGTGAAATATCGATTACGCCGGCTTCCAGTCATAAAAGATGAGTGCATTATTGGAGAATTGACGTTACATCAGCTTATTCGGAAATATTATGCTGCGACTCAATACCATCCATTAATTGATGAGGATGACTCTTTAGAGGGTGATGATAACGGTTTATGATCTTGCATTATTGATTGCGTTAGCACTGATTTGTGCACGTGTGTTTGGTTATATTTTCACAAAATTGAAGTTACCTTCAGTGATTGGAGAAATTTTGGCTGGGGTTTTTCTTGGTGGGATCAGTCTTACTATTTTCAATGGGCAGATGATTAGTCTCTTTGGTTTTTCGTGGTCTGTTCCTGAGTTGAGCTATCTATCCGTTGAATTTGATTTTTTAGCTGAGATTGGTATTCTCATTTTGATGTTTATTTCAGGTCTTTCTACAAGCCTTAACCAATTGAAATCTATGGGAAAAACATCTACCTTTGTTGCAATTGGTGGAGTCATCGTTCCGCTTGGTCTTGGGGTTAGTACAAGTCTTTTATTTGGATTTAGTCAACAAGAAAGTCTAATCGTTGGCCTGATGTTGGTTGCTACATCTGTTGGTGTTACCGTAAGAACATTAATGGATCTTCAAAAGTTAGATACAAATGTAGGTGCTGCCATTCTTGGTGGTGCAGTCATTGATGATGTTTTAGGCATTGTACTTCTTGCATTTGTGGTTGGATCAGATCCATTTTTGTATGTTGGATTTAAAATTGCATTGTTTTTCATTTTGTTTGTTTATTTAGGATTGAAAATCATTGATAAAATTCTTGGATTGGGGGAATATATTCATTTACCCAAAGCGTTTCTGAGTATTTCTTTATCATTGTTTTTATTGTTTTCTTTTTTTGCTGATCGATTTGGCATCTCCGGTATTATTGGTGCATTTATAGCCGGGTTGCTTATTGGTCAATCTATTAAATCTAGAAAAATCGTTGATGATGTGCAAACCTTAGGTTATGGTTTTTTTGTTCCCTTGTTTTTTATTTGGATTGGTGCCAAATTAATAATTGGTATCGTTGATGATTTTGCTTCATTTTCTTCAATTGCTGTTTTTGCAGTTATTATTATCCTTGTTGCTATTGTAGGAAAAATTATTGGGTGTGGCATTGGTGCTAGGTTAAGTGGATCTTCCCTAAAGGAATCCTTGCAGATTGGAGTTGGTATGATCCCCCGGATGGAACTAGCACTTATCATTATTAGTACAGCTATTTCAAAAAAATTAATTGTTGGAGTAGCTGCAAATCAGCTCCTTGCCATTTCAGTGTTAATTACTATTTGTACCACATTGATTACACCAATTCTCATTAATGCTACCTTTAAAGAATCAAAATCTTAAGATAAAATATGATACGATTAGGTTACGTTCATGATGCATAAATTTATTTTTGATCTATCAAAAGAGTATCCCTTGCTTGCTCACGATGAAGTTATTTATTGTCTCAATGGAGAACATATAGAATACGAGGTAACTAAAACTAATGAAAATACATTGATCCTCAATTCGAATCTTTCAGATGAAACAATCAACCATATTGCATCAAGACTTTCAATGACTTTTTCTATTGGAGAATTACTTTTTGAAAGTAACACTTCGCTTGGATCAGTCGAAAAAAAAACAAGAAATCATCCCATTGAAGATAAAGGTAGTCTTGCAGTTCGGTATAAAAATCGATCAGAATCTATTGAATCAAAACCATTGGTGCAAATAGTAGCTAGTGTGTATACAAAGAAGCGTTTAGTTGATTTATCGAATCCTGATCAAGTTATTTTTTTACTTATTACACCAAAAAAGATCTTTGTTTCTGATCAAATCGCTCAAGTAAACCGAAGTTTATTTGAACAACGAAAAGCACAGTTCAGACCTTTTTTTTCTCCGATTTCACTTCATCCGAAAATAGCCAGATCTTTAGTTAATATTTCACAAGTAAATGAAAAGAGTACCGTCCTTGATCCGTTCTGTGGCACTGGTGGGATTTTGCTGGAAGCAGGATTGATGAATACCAAGGTAATCGGTAGTGATATATCAGAGGATATGGTATCAGGAACAAGGAGGAATCTTTCTGAATACCATATTGATCCTATTGAAATGATTCATTGTGACATCGGCGAGATTCCAACATTTCTATCATATCCGGTTGATGCTGTGGTCACTGATTTTCCTTATGGTAAATCAACTAGCTTGCAAGGTGAATCATTAAAAGAGTTGTATACACGATCATTTACAAGTATCCAACAGGTGTTAAAACCAATGGGTAGAGCAGTAATAGGTTCTGCAGTGGAAAAGATCGATAAGTATGTTAATTCCGGGTTGAATCATGTTATTACTTATCCTATCCGTGTTCATCGAAGTTTGACTCGATATTTCCATGTGTTTGAAAAAGCACCATAATCCTTTTAGGCTAAGGTCAAATGCTTAACTAGCATATGTCTCAATTAGAATTGATTTTTCTTGGTACTGGTGGAAGTTGGCCTACGGTTCAACGAAATGTTACTAGTGTTGCGCTTAAAAAGGATGGAGATGTTCTTCTGTTCGATTGTGGTGAAGGTACACAGAGACAAATCCAGAAATCATCACTTAGTTATATGCAAATCTCTCATATCTTCATCAGTCATTTTCATGGTGATCATTTCCTTGGGATTTCTGGACTATTGCAAACCATGCAGTTGAATGATAGAAAGGAACCAGTTCATATTTATGGACCTGCTGGAATGGATGAATTATCTGTTAAACTGGTAACACTTGGGTATTTTAAACCTAATTTTCCTATTTTTTCTCATGAAGTCTTTGATGGGGACACACTTTCTTTTGATAGGTTTTCTATTGATGTGTTAAAAACAGATCATGGTGTTCCCTCTCTTGCATATCGGTACCGTGAACCAGAGCGTCCGGGGAAGTTCAACAAACCAAAAGCATTATCTCTTGGGATTCCAGAAGGGCCATTATTTAGTAAGCTACAACAAGGAAAGACAATAACCTTATCAGATGAACGTAAGATTCATCCTCAAATGGTGTTAGGACCACCACGTCCTGGAAGAACTGTGGTAATTAGCGGAGATACTCGACCTATTAAAGAAATGATTCCTTTTTCTAAACATGCTGATGTTCTCATTCATGAGGCTACCTTTGATGAATCATTAAAAGACCGGGCACACGACTACGGGCATACCACGGCAACACAAGCGGCAAAAATTGCTTCTGAAGCTAATGTTGATAGATTAGTGCTTACTCATATCAGCCCACGTTATTTGAAAACAAAACACTTAAAAAAGGAAGCTGAAGAAGTATTCAAACCAGTGTTGATTCCTAAAGATTTAGATTCATTAAAAATAAGATTGAAAAAATGAATTTTCACAGCAATTTTTATGCAATCGTTATTGTTGTTGACTAGTTTTTTTCTTTTTTTGTTTTTGTTTTATCGTTGAATCAATCACGTTTCTTAATGATTCGGTTCCTTCAAACCAATCATTCTTTTTAGTTTTTGACTTATTTTCTGAAAGAATTTGATCAACTTCAGATTCAACAGAATCTGAAGAGTTAAACCATTGGTGTTCAGGATATTTATGATCGGAGTGAGGTGGAGTATATTCGGGCTTTTTTATATCTTTTGATTCAACATGCATTATTTTTTGTTCTGGTTTGGATTTTTTAATATGGATCTCTTCAATTTTTGATGAGTAACCTATTGATTTTTTTTGAGCAGTTGGCATAGAGTGCGGTTTAGTCTGTTGAGACTTTGATATGTTATCAACATCTAATGAATTCTTTTTTGATGGTGATCTAATTTGTTTTCTTACGGTTTTTTTTATGATTTGTTTATTGTTTTTTAAAGTGACAAAAATAATTGATCCAATGAGAATGCAAAATGCAATAAGAACCGGTGTCATTGGATGTGATAGGATTGTTGTTGTGGTGTCTTGTTTGGTTTCTATCCAGATGTCAAAGGTATCATCTTGATAGCCTTCCTTTTGTGCTAGAATTGTAATTTCTTGCTGATTCGGTGCTTTCAACGTGATGTATCCTGTTTGGTTTGTAAGCCCATCAGTTTGTGCAGTTTGGATGTTTTTAATACTTACCGTTGCATTTTGAATGGGTGTGTTGTATTCATCGGTGACTTTTATCGTAAAAAGATCATCTGCCGTTAATGATTGGTCTTCAATAAGCGTAATTACTAAATGTGGCGGAAGTGTGGAAGTAGGAAGGATCGTAATGGTTCTGTTTGTCGTGTTATAATCCTCTTTGTTGGCTTGAATGGTAAAAGTGGTAGGATAATGTACCGTTGGGGCAGATAACTGTAATTCCCTGTTTTCAAGGTCATCAGTGATAAAATACGTGTTATTGAGAAACATAATTTGTACATTCGTTAGATACGGTGTATCATCTGTGATGTTAGAATCATAGACGCTTACGGTAAAATTTTGTCCACTCGTTGGTTGTGATGGAAGTACTTCGATTATCATAGTTGATGCAAAAGATGAGGGAAGAATGAAAAGCACTAAGGAAAAGATGAAAAAAAGGATAAAAAATGTTTGACAGTTTGATTTTTTAATGTTCATCAGTCATCCCATCCAAAGATGTTTGCATGGTTATTGATAGAATCAGAGTATTTATGTTTTATGAAATGAAAAAAAAGAATGCTAGATTATCTATCAATTAATCTTGTATAGTTACATCCTTTATACTATTGGAAAATAGTCAAAACAGGTAAAATAACCAAAAACTTGATAATATCTGTAAACAAACATTTATATATTAATCCAATGGATATTAATGTTGTCGAGGTTATGTAGAGATGCCAACAAAAAACAAAGCATCGAGTATCGCTCTTTGCACACTATTACTCCTCTCAATGATACTGTCAACGTTGTTTACTCCTACGGTTACAGCTGAACCTGAAGGTAAATCAACGCTTTATTTCCAAGATATTCTTGCAATTGACAATCTTGAGTATGGTTCAACGAATGATTTTGCATTACTTACAGAGATTCCTCCAACAAAGGAGAACATTTCTTCTTATCCACCATTAATAGTTGAAGATTTTTCAATTAGGAATGGCATCTCCCGTGTAGATAACGAGACATTTCTTGCTTGGCTTACAACTTGGGCAACTATTTTTCTTAATGATTTCGAAGGAATGGAAGGATTCGAAGAATTTGAGGACTTGTTTGAGCAAATGAAACTTATTTTTCCTAACCCTCTTAGAATCGTTGAAGCTTATGAAAATACCAATAATGAATCAATTGAGTTAAATGGAAATATTGAATACGATCTTTATTTTAGAACGAAAATAGCTAGTCAAGCGAAAAAAAATGATAAAGTAAAACTTAGTATTTTTACATATAGTGAAAACGCAATTATTCCAACAGAAATTGCAAATGAAACCATCACCTTGAATCCAGGATTGTTTCAAAAAACCATGCAACAATCAATAACCATCACTAACATTTCAGAGACACTGTATCCAGGTCAACTATTATTATTTTCTATTGAACTATTACCTGGTGAAAAAATAAATGCTTCAATACTGACTAAAGATTATCCTTTTTTGAAAAACATCTCTAAGATTGGATTTAGCATCATTCGGAATATAGCAAATAATAGTGATATAACAACTATAGAAGATACCTTAGCATTAATCAATGAAGCTATCTCACTTTTCGAAGAAGGAGAACTTGGCTTTAATTTAACTATGGACGATGCCGCTGATTTTCTAGATTCATTGATCAGTTTTTCATTTTTATATGATTGTACAGATTATCCTTCTTCGGTCACAGTCCCATTTACAGCTGAAGGTGAATCTAATGAGAATAGTATAACTTATTACTTACATCAAAATAATGTTATGAATAGAGATAGGCCAAGCGCTGATTCTCAACAAACACTAAATTTGGCAAATAATCAAGGAAGGTGGATTGGTGAAGAATTTTCTCGAAATAAAATAATTTCTGATGCTTCAGCAATAATCTACATTAGCCATAAAGATGCTCAACTATGGTCTCCTCAAATGGAGGTTGAAGCTGCTCTTGTTTATGGAAATGAAACTATTTCAACGGATAGCGTTACGCTTGATCGAACAGGTATTCTATCAACTTCATCTAAACCATATCGTTTCACTTTTGAAAATACTCTGAATGGATTAGAATTTGATTATGGGAAAAATATTGGATTATCATTATCCCTAAAAAATACGTCAAATGTGAATAATTTATTTAGGAATGTGAATGCAATTTTTGATGCAGATGATTATGCTTCTATGCTTTCCTTTTACCTTTCTGAAACTGATCATATCGCAGTCACAGGATCTAGTTTTCCATCAGATGGAAAAATCATTGTTGGGGATACAGTAACCTATGATTTAGAAATCAGTAGTGATCTAGAGGATACAATTTCTGTGACTATTCAAGATAATACATTTGAAGAAGATGAAGAGGAATTTTGGGATGTGAGTATATCTCCATCAACGTTTTCAATTGAACCTGATTCAACGAAAAACGTTAACGTGACACTTGCCTCTTTGGGAAATTCCTTAGCAGCATATGAAGAAGATCCATTGGATATCCTGCTTGAAGTTATTGGAAATACTGGCTATGACACTATTCAGTTAACAGCAGAAGTATCCGATGATGCAGTGATCTATGATACAATCATTCAAAAACCATCAGATAAGGAAATAGTTCATGGAACAAATGAAACGTTTACCTTTACCATCAAAAATAATAATACAGGTTTATGGAGAAATAGTTTTATTTTCTCAGCTGAAGTTGATAAGAATCTTTCCGTTATCGTTGATCCTTTAACCTTTGATAATCTTAATGTTAATAATGAAACCATGGTTAATGTTACTGTTATTGTACCTAAAAATACTGAAATAGAAGATGCAACACTCACATTGACGGTTCTTTCAAAACGAAGTGATGAACAATATGAGGTTCAAGTGAATATGACCATTATTGGTGCTAACATTTTTGAAGGTGCCTTTGACTATTTTGATTCTTTAGCTGAATCATTTGGATTAAAAGAGGCGTTTGGATCGTATGCAGCTATTTTTTTAGTGGCCATAATTTTTATAGTGGCCTTTTTTATTCTCATTTTGGTGGCATTGATTCTTACAACCAAATATGTTGATGTTATCTGTTTGGATCGCATTAAAGAGATTAACCCTGGAAATACATCTACCTATGAAGTTATCCTGAAAAACACGACGAACAGAACAAATACCTATCAGATCCACACGGATATCCCATCTAAGGCATCACCCTGGACCATATCAATTGTTCCAAATCAGGTGACCATTCCAGCAAAACAACAGACAACAATCAGGGTTAACGTTGAAACAACTGATGAGGTTAATCCAGGTGATTGGAATGAATTTCAGGTCATCGTTGAAACTAAAGGGAAATCTAAAAAAGAACAAATACCCTTATTATGTTCACTATCAGACGGTTCAGTTACGTTATCCATTAAAGATGTGTTTCACTGGCCAAAATCTTTTTCAAAGGATGAGAAAGTATCAACCTCTTTCCGTCTGAAGAACAATGGAAATGTGCAGGCTCGTCATATTACCGTTAAAATATTCATAAATAACAAGGAAAAAAATAAAGTAGAGGAGCTTATTATCCCTGCAAGAGGATATGCGGATATCACGCTTCCTTGGATCGCAGAAAAAGGTAAAAATGATTTACGAATACTGGTCGTTTAATATTCATTTCATAAAAAAATAATTGATGTTGGGTTTATCATGGCTGAAAAATCCCAGAAAAAAGAAGAGCTGGAACAAATTCGCAACGCAGAAAACAAGTTTCAATCATACATTAGTCGGCGTAACGAGCTCAATGATATGGCAAAGGTTCTTCGTGAAGAACGAGACATGCTCAATGCGAAACATAAAGAGATCAAAGAAGAGATGAAAAAGACTCGTAATGAGCGTGATGAAATTGTTGCTAAGATGAAAGAACATAAGAAACTGCGTAATCAACTACAGCAACAAGCAAAAGAGTTAATCAAAGCTCGTCAGCAAAAAAAGGGTGAAGTGTTTAAGAATCTTCCACTTCGTCTTGAAGAACTTAAAGCTGATGTGCAAATGCTTGAATATCGACAAGAAACCGTTCCATTAAGTCCACAAGATGAAAATGAACTTATTGAAAAAATTCGTGAGAAGAAAAAAGAGTTCGATAAGGTAAGGAAACATGTGGATAAACAAAAAGAGTTACAGATTGATATTTCTGAGAAAGATGAAGCCATCGATCAATTGTTCAAAAAAGCAGATGAACAACATGAACTCGTTCAGAAATATTATGATGAAAGTCAGGTGAAACATAAAGCCTACATTAAAATGGTTCATGAATTATCTGTTTCCATCGCTGAATCCAATAAAAAACATGAAGAATACATCGAAACTCGGAATGAAGCACAGAAGAATCATGAAAAAGCTATGGAAATGCGATCTAAGATTATGTCAGTGCGAGATGACCGGCGGAAACGATGGAAAGAACGTAAACAGATCATTAAAGAACAAAATATTAAGGCACGAAAAGCGGTTTCTGATAAGGATAAATTGAAGAAGATCGCTGATGAATCATTGGAATCTTTGAAAAAGGGTGAAAAAATTTCACTCTAACCTTTTTATACTAATCGTGTATCAACGAAAAAATAATCGGCATTTTTAAATATGTTTTGTTGATTTCTGGCCTCTGTGACATAGTTATGACAGACATTGGAATCGTAAGTTACGGAGGAAGTATTCCTCGGTTACGGATAAAAGCTGTGGAGCTTGCCAACGTCTGGGGAAAAGACGGAGAACGGATTGCAAATGGACTTGGTATTGCAGAAAAATCTGTTCCATCTATCGACCAGGACACGGCAACAATCAGCGTGGAAGCAGCACGGAACGCTTTGAAAAGATGTCATATTAATCCTCAGGACATCGGCTCTATTTACATCGGAAGTGAATCTCATCCCTACGCAGTGAAACCAACGGGGACTATTGTTGGTGAAGCAATTGGAGCAACACCGGATCTTATGGTAGCTGATTACGAATTCGCATGTAAAGCTGGAACTGCGGGCGTACAAAACTGTTTTTCAAACGTAAAAGCTGGATTGATAAAATATGGTTTAGCTATTGGTGCGGATACTGCTCAAGCTGCTCCCGGAGATGCACTTGAGTTCTCTGCAGCAGCTGGAGGAGCTGCATTCATTATTGGAAAGGAAAAAGTGATTGCAGCAATTAATCATACGTATTCATATGCAACGGATACTCCTGATTTTTGGCGAAGATCTGAACAAAAATATCCTCGTCATGGTGGTCGTTTCACAGGGGAACCAGCCTATTTTAAACATGTGACCAATGCTTCAAAGAATCTTATGGAGATAGCGGGGACCACACCAAAGGATTATGATTACGCTGTATTTCATCAACCAAACGCTAAATTTCCATTAAAAGAAGCAAAAATCCTCGGGTTTACTAAAGAACAAATTAAGCCTGGATTAAAAGTTTCTTATATTGGAAACACCTACTCTGGTGCGTCACTTGTTGGACTTGCTGGAGTTTTAGACATTGCAAAACCTGGCGATCGCGTGTTGGTAACTAGTTATGGCTCTGGTGCCGGTAGTGACAGTTTTGATATCACGGTAACTGATGAGATTAGTAAATATGAACGTGGTAACGCACCATTAATTGATGACATGATCAAAGACAAGGAATACATATCATATGGAGTGTATGCAAAATATACTGATTTATTATACTGGGAGTGATCAATGATGAGAGATGTAGCAGTTATTGGAATTGGATTAACAAAATTTGGTGAGCTATGGGATCAATCATTTCGCCAGCTCACTGCAGAAGCAGGATCAAAAGCTATCCTTGATTCAGGCGTCAGCGGAAAAGATATTGACGCCATGTATGTTGGTTCGATGAGTAGTGGTCGATTCGTTGGCCAAGAACATGTTGGTGCCTTAGTTGCTGATGCCAGCGGTTTTTCACATTTGCATATTCCAGCCACAAGAGTTGAAGGCGCGTGTGCTTCTGGAAGTTTAGCATTACGTGAAGGATATCTTTCCATTGCCGCGGGAGTAAATGATGTAGTGGTCATCGGCGGTATTGAAAAAATGAATGATGTTGGCGGATCTGCTGCAACAGAAACACTTGCAACAGCTGCTGATCAAGAATGGGAAGCATTCTTTGGTGCTACTTTTCCGGGTTTATATGCAATGATAGCAAAACGGCATATGCATGAATTTGGCACTACAAAAGAAGATCTAGCTCGGGTTGCAGTGAAGAATCATCAGAATGGAGCAAAGAATCCTTTTGCTCAGTATCAAAAAGAAATCAGTATGAAGACTGCATTAAATGCTACTCCAGTTGCTGAACCATTAGGATTAATGGATTGTTCACCGGTTACGGATGGTGCAGCTGCAGTTGTGTTATGTGCAGCTGATCGGGTAAAAGATTTTGATGGAAATCCTGTTAAAATCATTGGATCAGGTCAAGCATCTGATACTCTTTCACTTCACGGAAGACGGGATATCACCACACTTGATGCCACGGTTCATGCAGGAAAAATGGCATATAAACAAGCGAACTTGAAACCTAGTGATATTGATGTCGCTGAGGTTCATGATTGCTTCACTATCGCAGAGATTTGCGCAATTGAAGATTTAGGATTCGTCAAGAAAGGTGAAGGTGGAAAAGCCGTGGAAAATAAGATTAGTACTTTAGATGGTTCTTTACCTGTGAATACCAGTGGTGGATTAAAATCAAAAGGTCATCCAGTTGGAGCAACCGGTGTTGCGCAAATCGTTGAGATCACCAAACAATTACGTGGAGACGCTGAAAAACGACAAGTAAAAGATGCTCGTATTGGTCTTGCACATAATGTTGGTGGATCCGGTGCGACTTGTGTTGTTCATATTTTGGAGGGGATGTAAGTATGCCTAAAGATGTACCTCGTTTTTGGAGAGAGATCCAGCAACGATATAATATGATGGGAAATAAATGTGGTTCATGTGACCGAGTCTATTTCCCACCTCGCGAATCCTGTCCTTATTGCCGGCGGGAAAGCATTGGAAAAATGGAAAAGATACAATTGAGTGGTAAAGGTGAAATAGTTACCTATACTATCATTCATGTTGGCCCAGAGGATTTTGAGGAACAAGTTCCGTATCCAGTAGCAGTGATTCAACTTGAAGAAGGACCAAAGATCACAGCACAAATCGTTGATTGTTCAATTGATGATATAAAAATAGGCATGAAAGTTGAAAGTGTCTTTAGAAAGATACAACAAGATGGAAGTACTGGTGCGATATACTATGGATATAAATTCAAGCCTGTGAAGTAAACTATGAATACGAAAAACGCTCTTGCAGAAAAAATCGCTGGTGAAATAACGCTCAGTCCAAAACCTGGACTCACTTTGAGGAAATGGCGGAATATCTTTGGGATTAGTCAAACTGATCTAGCTAAGGAATTATCGCTTTCTCCAAGTGTGATTAGTGATTATGAATCTGGTCGGCGGAAATCACCGGGTATTCAAACGGTTAAACGGGTGATTGATGCCTTTATTTCTATTGATCAGAAACGTGGTGGTGGTATTCTTCATCAGTATGATCCTATTGTGAAAACCAAAGAAGGGATTATTGAAATTATGGAGTATCCTTTTGCCTTGGATGCTGATGATTTTATTAAAGCAATTGAGGGTCGTGTGGTGACGAAGGGGAAAAGAGGATTGAAAAATCAGGTGAAGGGGTTCACGCTTGTCGATAGTATTAAAACTATTGAACATATTACTCCTGTTGATTATGCACATTTGTATGGGTGGAGTCCTGAGCGAGCACTTATTTTTACGGGTATTCAGTATGGTCGTAGTCCTATGATTGCAGTGCGTGTTCATCCAGTGAAGCCTTCTGTGGTTGCGTATCATAAACCAGGTTCAATTGATCCATTAGCAGTGAAACTTGCTGATCGGGAGAATATTCCGCTTGTTTCAACGAATTTACCATTGGATGATCTGAAGCGAAAGTTACTTTCATTAGGTGAAGTTGCTGAAGAGTAGTCTTTGCTTAATCAATTTCTATTTTTTATTTTTTTTAATTATTTTTTTATAATATAGTAAAATTTAAATGTTTTTTCTGCATTCTCTATTTGAAACACACGTATCAAAGGTGAGGTGTGAAAAAAGATGAACAAACCAGCTTTTAAAGAAAATGACAACGCTCAAGTCTTAGGCCTTCCTATGTATTTAA
>CAYPUK010000100.1:0-2821 GCA_964414035.1 uncultured Thermoplasmatales archaeon
ACAATTGCTAAATCATTAGTACCAATACCATAGCTGTTCAGAATACTGTTATCTTGGTCTCGGATGGCGATAACTCCATAATTGACCGAGGTTAGGACACTATGGTTTAAGCTATGAAAGATACCATCGGAACTTACAGAGTTTGTTACTCCATCGGTTCCATTTGTAAAACATAAACTTAATACGGTTAAGTTATCATGTTGTAAATATACGAGTGTTTCGTTAAGATCAAGATCATATGATCCGGCTCGTGGTCGGATGGTAAGTGCGAGATATTCAATTTTTGTTTTTTCGGCATCGGTGTATCCGGTGAGATCAACAATGTTCATTCCACTTGAAACTTCTCGAATCGTTTGTTTTCCTACCGCTTTTGCTCTGTTTTGCAAATTTTCACTAGTCTGAATAATAACTGATGCAGCAACCGCAGCAACAAGAATCATTGCAATAAATACAATAAGAGTTCCAATACCAATCGCAGCGCGATCATCATGATGTATTTTTCTTTTTTGATGTCCATGTTGTCTACTTGGTTTAATAGCTACGATGGTGTTTATCTTTAAGCAACCGAGTCCTTGATCGGAATCGATAAAAACAAATCCATCATCGCTATCAAAGTCTTCTATTTTTCCAGTGATAGCGCTGGCTCGGGTTTCCCCAGGTTCTTTAGTTACAATTTTGCAGTACTTGCCTACCAATCTTTTCACATACTTGCGTTCCATTTCATTTCACCTTTTCGTTTCGTTTCCGCGCCATACGGCACGTATCGTGTTACATGTTCGCAAGTAACTCTATATAAACCCCCACTGGCAGAGTACTCTAACCGGAAAACAGTCCTTTTTGACAAAAAAAACAAAGTGACAAAATAACACTTAAAGGATTAAAAGCGGACAAAAACTAAATAAAAATATCTTTTCCCTCAATAAAATTTCTGGTATAAATTGTATAATAAAGATTAAATAATAATAAATTAACGTTTTTACCGATAACATTATGGGATTTCGAATACATCATGCTTCAGCTGCACTACCATTGGTATTACTCCTAATCGCAATTCTATTCATAGCTCTAACTGCTACATCAATGATTACCACAGAAACTGCAACTTCTCAAGAAGACCTAGAACAATATGTTGATGATGCCATCAACGAACTTACTTCTTATTTGAAAATTCAACAAGTTTATGGATTATATAGTCAAGAAAAACCATATCATCTCACAAAAATCGCAATACTTGCAACACCACTCTTTCACCAAGAAATCAATCTCTCAACATGGATACTACAACTACAAACAAAAACAAATTTACAACTATACACGTATAATCACACGGTTTCATCACTTGAATCTTCAAGTGTGTTCTCCCATTCTCAATGGGATCAACTAAAAAACACTCATTTTGGAATAATAAGCATCCAAGACCAAGATCAATCCCTTACCACATTTCATAGTTTCAATGAACCAAATGACATGGCTTTTTTCACTCTTTCAATAGATGAGTTGTCCATTACCAAGGGGCAACAAGTAACGCTTCTTTTATCTCCTGGAACCGGTATTGAAAAAACAATAACCTTTCAAGCACCACTTCCCACAAAAACAGTAGTAAACCTTTGGTAAACACAAAAAATGACAATCTTTATGAACCCCTTCATTATAAATATCAATGGATAATGCACTAGAACAGGGGAATGGTGAGATCGCATTACAGGAATAATTCAACAAGATTTCGAATCTAATTCTGAAGTTAAAACACATGATGAGATTTCAAATTTACTTGATTCAGTAAAAAATGTTGAAGAAAATTTTTCTAATCTAGATTTCCTCCAAAATCTACCCGATACCGTAGAATTACCCAATGAACCTATTTCAGAACCAAAAATAACTCCCGAACCAGAAGTACCAACCGAAACTATTCAAGAAATAGAGAAACCTCAACATGAACCTCCAGAACCACCCGAACATATCAAAGAAAATCAGCCTGCTCCGATACAACATCCCACAGATATATCAAAAGTCCGCTTTTATGTTCATAACTATTTAGCCAAACCAATAATTGGCCCACCAGAACCAGGTCATACCACGTTCACCCTTGAATTAAAAGATCAAAACGTTACCGGTTTTCACCAACCAAAAACTGACACTCGATCACTTAAAGAACTCGGACCAATACTAACTACGAAGATAAAAACACTGACAAAAACTATTAAGGACCGCGATTTCAAAAAAGATATTAAAAATCTAAAAGATCTTCCAACGACACTTAAAAAACAAGTTTCAAAAATTAATATAGATGCAGTTAAAACCCTTCCAAAAAAAATACGATCAATGTTTTCAAGTGACTAAAAAAACAACACATTTTTTTCATCTAATTTTTTATTTCCCAGATTCACCATTTAAATCAGTATTATACTTAAATGGATTAATGATAAATACACTCATCTCACCACTACTCATCGTTTTCCCATTACTATCAAAAACTTTTGCTTCAACGGAATGATTTAAAAAACCAGGTTCATTCCATTGCCACACAAATGGTTCATCAGCAAGTGTTTCCTTTAACACTCCATCAACATAAAACTCAGCTTTAGACACATTCTGTTTTTCAACCGTTACACTCATCGGCCCAAAAATAACTGGTTTAATAAACGGAAACAATCGACGATTCTTAACATACACGTAACTATCAAAAGAAATACCTTTAAACCGACAAATCCCATAAAATAATCCACCACCAAGTACCAAACCAACCAATACCATCATCAACCCATATTTTTCAACAAAACTTGGTTGTGGAGGTAATTCATACTGAAAATAAAAATAAGTA
>CAYPUK010000101.1:0-5517 GCA_964414035.1 uncultured Thermoplasmatales archaeon
GATATCTATTTTACTTCTTGGTCTTGCCATTATACCATCCCTATAATGTGGATGGTATTTATCATATATTAATTATATGGTATAATTTAGGACAATACCGAAACATTTATATTAAACTTTTCTATTAATAATATTGAATCTGACATCTTTATGGAGGGCAGATTTGGAACGGAGGCAATAAAAAATGAAAAAAGAATTATTTGGAATTTTTATTATGATGCTGTTAATTGGCACAGTTTTTTCCACGATTGCAACAACAGTTTCCAAAGAAAGTAAGGATATTGATTCATGTCCAATATTAATACCTGATCAAAAACAAAAAGACTACGGTGATACTGGCTGGTTTTTACATGAAAATCAAATGGTTGCTCAGTCATTTATACCCACTAAAAACACATTATCTAAAGTTGATCTTTACATAAGTAAACAAGGATCAGACCCAGAGCATGGGATAACTGTTTCTATACGTGAACAACTTGATGAAGAAGATTTGACAAGTAAATATGTCGATTATTACTGGGGTGATAAAACTTATGATTGGATTGGTTTTGATTTTGATGATATATCTGTTAATCCTGGTACTACCTACTTTATTATTGCAGAGGCTGAGGACTGTGAAACGGATAATTGTTATGGTTGGATTTGTGCGGAAGATGATGAGGCATACCCCGATGGTTGTGTGTATATAAGCAGTAATCAAGGGGAAGTTTGGGAAAAAATTTCATCTCCATCAGATAAACCTCGTGATTGTTGTTTTATTACCTATGCACCATTTGTTAAATCATCAGTAGATAAAAATTCAGATGTGTTGTTGTATGAATCGATGATTAATAAAAATACTAATTCACAAAATGTATTGGAAACTGGATATACTCAACCACCAGAGATTGCTTGGGAAAAAACATATGGTAGCTCTGGATTAGATGCGTTTCGATCAGTACAACAAACCTCAGACGGAGGATATATTGCAACGGGAGTCTGGAATGAAGAGGCACATTGGTTAGTAAAAGTTGATAGTAACGGCTACGAAGAATGGAATGTTACCGCACTTCACAATTCAGAATTGTATCCTCGTGCCTATTTTGTTGAAGAGATAAGTGATGGTGGTTTTATTGTTTGTGGGTGCCATGATGATTGGCCAGATGGATATAACCGATTTTTATGGAAGGTAAAGAATAATGGTGAAACAGAGTGGGTGAAAACCTATGATG
Source organism: uncultured Thermoplasmatales archaeon (assembly GCA_964414035.1). GTDB lineage: Archaea > Thermoplasmatota > E2 > DHVEG-1 > DHVEG-1 > EX4572-165. The sequence goes on from CAYPUK010000101.1 coordinate 1,212, forward strand.
AGCCTGAGATTGGATTTTTTACTTGTGCACATCAGACCGATGATGATAGTATAATAGTAACTGGTCATGTTGGCGAACAGGATATTATTCTTATGAAAACCGATATTCAGGGCAATAAAATATGGGAAAAAACATATGATGTAGCGGGTTATGATTATGCGTGGGCTGTTAGACAGACAGATGATAATGGTTTTGTTATTGCTGGGTATACCTATACTGAGGATGAGCATTATGATGTTGTTTTAATTAAAACAAATGAGTATGGTACTAAGCAATGGGTTAAAACTTATGGGGGAATAAAAGATGAGATTTACAGATCTAAAGATATTGCTTTAACAGATGACGGAGGATACCTTTTATCTGCAAGAGGAAGCAGTTATGGTGCTGGAAGAGATGATCTTTGGATTATTAAAACAGACAACGAAGGTAATATGGAGTGGAATGAAACATATGGCGAAGGAGGGTATGATAGTCCAGGAGGTATGAATATGACCAAGGATAATGGATATATTTTTGCATTAACAAAGAATTTAGGTGCTTATACTGGGACTAAGGATGATGGTTGGGTTATAAAAACTGATGATGAAGGAAATGTGTGTTGGAGTCAGATTTTTGGAGGGGATAAAGCTGATCAAATTCAATCTGTGCGAACAACCAGTGATGGTGGCTATATCCTTGCTGGATGCACTGAGTCATGTCCTGATTGTGATGGCGAAGATAATGCGTGGTTAATTAAATTAGAACCAGATTCTGAAATGACACCGCCAGAGTTAATATTAAAGAAACCAAAACCTGGTTGGATTTATATTTGGGATGTTTTTGCGTTTCCGATTTTTGTGGTGGATGAAGCAATTATTTTTGATAGGTTAACATTTAATGTGGATGCTGATCATGAAAGTGGTATAAGCAAAGTTGAATATTTCATTGATGATCTACTAGTTGGTGTAGCTACTGAACCTCCATTTGAATATATGTGGGATGCAGATGATGTTGGTTTATACCGGTTAAAAATACGTGCTTATAATAATTATGGTGGAACGATTCAGAAGGATTTGATTTTGGATAAAAGATCATGAGAAGATAAAATGACTGAGAAAAAAGATATTCCTATTTTCTCTCATTTTTCTTTGGAAGTAATATTGAACATCTATATGATATATATTTTTGAATCTGTAATATCGATATGTTCAGATTTGGAGCAGGAGGTAAAAATAAATGAATAAAACATTACTATCTTTTATTTTTGTAATGATGCTTTTATCAGTTGGAATGGTATCTGGCATTAACAATATTATGGATATAACAATCAGAGATAAAAAAGATAATTTCGATTATTCTATTGATAAATGTAAGATCACAAATGCAGATTATGTTCTTTCAGATCCTGTTAAAGTAAAAATTAGATATTATGATAATGTAACAAATAATGGTCCGTCGATTATCTCAGATGAAACACGGTTTGCAATACCTTCTTCATTGCCTAATCAGGAGATTACAAATAATATTATATTTAATCCTAACAATTTTGAATTTAATGAGGACTGGTGGAATCAAAAAATAGGCTTTTATCGTAGAACTATTTCTGTAGATGAGACCTCAACGTGTTATTATGAAATAGAGGCTGTTTTATATGGTATTGAATACATTATTCATCCAAAGAATGCAGTTGGTGAAATTCCATCAGATATTTTGAGTTATTATACCAAAGATCAATCCAAGTATGACATCACCAATCAAACTATTAAAGATGCGGTGACAGAGGCAGTCGAAAGCGAAGAAAATTTATATTGGAAAGCCCTTAAAATTCATGATTATATCATCAACAATCTGGAATATAACTATGACTCTGGATGGGATCCTGCACCTCAAGTTCTTGAACAAGGTTATGGTTCAGCAACAGAATATACATGGTTATTCATCGCGATGTGCAGAGCTGCAGGAATACCTGCAAGATATGCTGGAGGGTTCAAATGCCGGAATGAACAATCTGGATATGTAGATACGAAAGGTACACGTTGGACTCAAATATATCTCCCAAACCATGAGTGGATTCCGGTTGATGTATTAGCAGATGAATATGAAGATGAGCCGAAATATTTTGGTTACGTAGGTAATAATCATTTTACAACCACTATTGGTGGTGGGCCATCAGATTATTTGAAGTGGAATTATAATTGTTATGACACCTGGAATTCTCAGAGGTCTAGTAGTGATGTTGATGTTGATCGTGAGGCGATATGGTTACTTTTTGAAAGATTAAATTATCCACCGGGAAAACCAGCAACACCTGTAGGAAAAACATCTGGAAAAGTAGGGGAATCTTATGCCTATACTACGATGACAGCGGATCGGGATGATGGTGATCAAATATGGTTCAAATGGGACTGGGATGATGGTGTTGAAAGTGATTGGCTAGGTCCTTATAATTCAGGTGAAACCTGTGAAGCAATTCATACTTGGTCTGAAAAAAATGATTACATAATAAGGGTAAAGGCAAAGGATTCTTGGAATGTGGAATCTGAATGGTCTGACCCATTAGAGGTAGCCATGCCAAAAAACAATGTTTTTAATCCGTTTATGTGGTTAATTAAACAGTTGATTCAACGGTTTCCAATGCTTGACCCTTGTTTGGAGATTGCCTTAAACTAATCAATCTATCATTCATTTTCCTTTTTTTACGATTCTGGGGTTTTTAATTACGTTTTTTAGAAAACATTTATATTTCATCAAGTGATTATATCTCTAAAATCTGTAAATAAGTAGGTAGGCAGATTTAGGAGACGGAGGCAATAGAAGAATGAATAAGAAATTATTTGGATTTTTTATTGTGATGCTGTTATTTACAACTGTTTTTCCAGCGATGGCCACCATGAATCGATATAATACAAACACCATACACAATAATTATGTTATAACCGGAAAATTAGGTAAAGTTCTAGACCAAAGCCAAATTGTTGATATAAATTATGGATGGGTTTTATATGAATCCTATGGTAAATTATCTCAATCCTTTGTGCCAACGTTGCGTGAACACACCGATGTACGTTTAAAACTATTCGATATTGGCTACCCTCAAAGTCATGAAATTGTACTATCAATTAGAGAGGAGTTAGATGGAGAGGATCTTGGTACAGCATCAATTGATAGTGACCATCTTGCAGTTTCGGGTTGGAAAACTTTTTCCTTTGAAGAGAGCATAAATCTTACACCAGGTAAAACTCACTACTTGGTATTGGAAGCTAAAGGTGGAAGTCCCAGTCATCATGCCTGTTGGTTTTATTATGCTAGAGGTGAAGTAGACAAGTATGTAAATGGAAAAACATGGGATACCTTTGACGGTGAATGGAAAAAAACCGAAAGTTCCAAAGGTGAATATGTTGATTGCTGTTTTATGACATACTGTATTAACAATCCACCAGAAACTCCATATATTTCTGGTCCACAATCAGGAGAACCAGAGATAGAATACACATATACAATAGCAACAACTGATGCTGATAATCATAATGTAAGTTACTTTGTTGAATGGGGAGATGGTGAAACACAAGGTTGGAGTGATAGTCAACCCTCAGGAGAAGAAATACAATTATCTCATACTTGGGCCGCAGAGGGAACATATACAATACAGGTGAAAGCAAGAGATGTTGATTACAAAGAGGAAAGTGATTGGGCATTGCTCGAAGTGAGTATGCCAAAAAACAAAGAAATTAATCTATATAATTGTTTAATCAATAGGTTGATCCAACAATTCCCCATACTTCAAAAACTGCTATAACCAAATGATGCTTCCTCAAAAAATGGAAAAAACGGAGGGAGGAAGAAGTGATGTTCCTATGCCCCCTTAAGGATTATTACTTCCTCCTTCTACTTTTTTTACTCTCAGCCGTTCAAAACCCTTCAAACCTTAATCTAAACCCTACTACCAACTAGTAATCCGTTAGCTTCAGACGTAATTCTGAAGACTCTGAAATAGTAATCGAACCCGTAATATAAATTACTATTAACTCTCAATCATGCTAAACTTATCGTTTCGGTTAAACCATTTGATACATCCATTTAAATTAACAATTAGAAACACAAAAATGAGCCCAATCTTATTGGACTTTTTTTCATATTAGCAGCCCCAGATTAAATAATATCATCAAGTTCCAAATTCCAAATATCTTTCTTCTTCATTTTTTAGGTCGGTCGAGAAAGTACACTTTCCACTTAAGTTTGCCACTTTCTCATTTTTGATTGAGCCTGGAAAATTGGCATTATCTAATTTGACAGTTGGACGGTGACTGGCTTGTCACCATCTCATTTT
>CAYPUK010000102.1:0-15452 GCA_964414035.1 uncultured Thermoplasmatales archaeon
TCTCGTTCGTTTTTATATAGTTTATTTGCATGTGAATATGCAGGTGTATGTGTAGGTGCCTATTCATTTGAGTCTTAGGGTAATGATGGGGTTGAATACTTAAGATGGTATTCAGTTGAGTACTGGAACGGATATGTGCCTTTTGGAGAAAATTATTATATTTATTAAAATAATTTAATACTATTATATTATTATTGAATTTTATTTGAAAATGCTCTTTTGCATTTTGGTTATTTGTTGTTCCAAATGCATGAGATCTAAATCAACACCCATGTTTTTTAGGGCATCAACTGATTCATCATTGAGTTTATGGGAGAGTTCTTTGAGGAAAAAATGTCCCGCATCATCTCCAAGTGAACGATTTAACGTGGTGATGAGGTCTTTTACTGCTGGGCCTATCTCTTTTGCTTTGATTTCATTTACTTCTCCCATTATTGAGATGGGTTCACCATCTTCAAGATAGGTAGTATCTTGTACATTGATAGTATCTAAAAAACTATATCGTTCTTTCAAATTTTTTAGTGTGGATTCAAGGATATAAACTGCATGGCTCTGAGTGGTTTTTCTTCCTGAGATTGAAATAATAGTGTTAAGTACTTCTTTTATGAGTTTGTTATTTTCAATCATTTCTTTCCTCCAAAGTTATCTTGAAAAATCATGTTGACATGTTTAGATACTACTGAGGATAGATAAATGTTTTCTTGTTAATAAAAAGGTAGATCTCATTTTTGAAGTGATGTATTTTGATTTATACTATAATTATTAAATATTAGTTATTAGTTTCGTAATTTGGTTGAGGAACTATGGATGTGCAAAAAATTTTGTTTGGAATTTTAGCTATCTTTATACTGGTCAGTCTTTCTGGCTGTGAAGAACAAGGAACTACGACTGAGAAAACTTTTGAAAATATTGATTTTGAGTCAGATATCGTTGAACTTAACGCAGCTAATATGAAGTTTATCAAGGATGAGGAAGAATTTGCTGCCAGGTCCGTAGAATTATATTACCAGCTTCATAATCCATTAAATCGTTATGTGACTGTTAGTGTGGATGTTGCGTTTTATGATGGAAATGGTCGTGAAATTTATTCTGAGGAAGGATATACGATTAATTTGCCAGACGGATATACTGAAGGCGGGATGAATACGGTATCTTATTCTGGTTCCATGGTTAATGCTATAAAAACTGCTAAAATTAATGCGGTTGAAGTAGAAGAAGAATAAAAAAATGGGGCTAAAAAAAGCCCAGTTATTTTTTTAAAAATGTTAGACAAATCATTGTTTTTTCTTTTTAATTATGATTGTTGCTACTAGTATAATTGACATGAGAAAGATTGGGTGTAGAAATGGTGAATCATTTTGAGTGTTTGTGTTATATGAGACATTAAAAGAGGTCGATCCTTGATTGTCTGGTGTTCGTAGAGTCTCATTGGTCGGATAGTACTTTACGGTTACTTGGTGAGTGGAGCCGCCTGCAAAGGGAATGTCTTCAAAAGTAAATGTTTTTGTTTCTTGTGGTTGAAAACTATCCGTTTTTCTCGTGGGTATGTCCCATTCATCTAAAAGTTCAACGGTGAGTTCTTCAGAAGGTGTTGTTTTAGTATTTTTAATGGTGATAAAGATAGTATAGTACTGAGTGTTCTCATTGCTTCTTGATTCATCGACGGTGTAGCCAGTATTGATTATTTCAAAGTCTGCTGCTGAGACTATTGGTATTTGTGCCATTAGTAATAGAATGGTTGTTATTATGTATATGAGTTGATTATTTTTTTTATTCATGGTTTAGTTCCCACCATACCTCTCTATGTATTTTTGTTATTATCATAGATGTATTTAAATACAGTTATTTATTCTTAGTTGTTGGTGGATTGTGATGCTTAAATCAAGAGGTATTAAACGTGGTGTGGAAGTGTTTGTGAAAAATCCTGTGAATCCTGATGATCCATTGCGTAAGGCGCGGGTTGTTAATACGTATCCTCATCCAAGTAATTGGTTGGTGGTGCAGTTTGAGGATGGTGAGATGAAAGAGGTTGAGGGTACTATGGTGACTACTATGTTTGAGCAGAATCGGCAGCGATTTCTTCTGTAGATTGGGTTTTTTGGCGATAGTTAACTGTGTATGTGTGTGAATATGTAGGTGGGTATACAGGTGTCTCTTCGGGTATATGTGTAGGCGAGTTATCTGGCAATTGTTGTTTTTTGTCCATGTGTTTTATTTTTGTGTAATTGTTTACACAATTTATTTTTTCTCGGAGAGAATTTGATTTTAAAGTTATTTTTTATTCATTTTATTTTGTGAAATTATTGATATTCCAGCGTTATTGACAATTTGTCAATTTGTGTATTTTTCCGAGAAGACTTAAAAAGAGTATTGTGACAAACTATATCACGATGGAAGGAATTAAGACCGCGGCAAAACAGAGTTCAACATTTATCTCTAAGCATCCTCACCATACTATCTTTTGCATACTTTTCATATTTAGCATTTTGATAAATAGCATACTCATTAGTTACATGGGCCTTCCTACGTTTATTGATTCCTTTAACAATCCTTCAAAATATGAATTACTCTCTTCAGATCAATTAACGCTTAAATCTTCAGAAAATTATGGTGCTGTAATCATTGAAAAACAATCCTTTGATGATCTTTCAAAGAATGATTCCGCCGGATTTCTTTGTTTCAGAAGTGCGCAGGGAACCTACACGATTTATTCACAAACAAGAGAAGGAATTGATGCTTCTATATCTGATGAATTTGTTGGAGAGGTCGTCACATTAATTCCCAATGATCCAGCTTCATTGTTTGCTTGTTTGTGGTGGCAGCAGACCATTGAATTCAAAAATAATCTATTATCCTAATCCAAAAAAATATGATTTAAGGAGAACAGAAGATGAATGAAATAAGTATGATCCTTTATGTCCTTGGCATCATCTTGCTACCCGTTGTTTTCTTTTATGTTTTATATTATGTTTCAATGTATGTATTTTCTTTACTCTCTATTTCTTACAAAAAAGGATTGGTACTTACCTTTTTTTCATTGGGTGCAACCTTTTTTCCAAGTATGCTCTTGCCAGTTTCAGATCAGATATACTTGTTTTCAATAGGATCATGGCAGATCAGTATTCATCCAATTGGATTTGTCTTTCCTGTCCTAATTAGCATTAGTTTATTGTACAAATCAAAAGCTAACTGGCAATTTATCATATTGAGTCTCATTCCAGTTTCCTTCATGGCATTTTTAATGACCACGCCAGTTCTTGAAAAAGGAATTATTGCTCCGTTTCCCTTATGGCTGTTTCCACCGTTCACAGCAGCTATTATCAGTGTGCTAAACAAAGATCGAATTAACTCTTCCCCTTGTTTGTATGCATTTTCTTTGGGCGTATTCGGAGTTATCCTTGGTGCAGATATCGCACATTTCCCTGAACTATTATCATATTCAGTGTCTTCTTCGATGCATGCGGTTATTGGTGGAGCTTCAGGATTTGATCTGATTTTCTTATCAGGCATGGTTGCTGTGATTTTTACCAAACTTTTCTTATTCCTTTTTGAAACGAAAAATGATGTGCAATTTTTAAGGAAAATCCAAGCGAATATGTAGGTAGTTATGCAGGCAATAATGCAACTAATTTATCAGTGTGCAGGTACATGTGCAGGTGTATATGTTGGTGCTTATTCAAGTGGGGATTTAGTATAAATAATAGTAGTTTCATACATAACGTAAGCGGTGAGGGTTTGGGATGCACGAGCCGGATAATGAAAACGTTTCAGCAGAGGTAAAACGCCCATTAGTTGTCAGGGCGCTTCGAAGGAGTAATGTCCGAAAGAAGATTGCGGAGTATCTTTTCGATATCAGTCCAAGTTATAGTTACACTTCTGAGATTGCGTATCATGTGAAAACAACACCAACCAATGTGATTGGTGCGATACGCGGAATGAAGTCACGGTATCGAGAGGATGAATCCCTGATAGGGCTAGATCTCATTGAGGAGAGAAAGGGGGGATCCAACATTAAATTATATGGATTGACCCCATTTGGAAAGCAAATTCTTGAGTCAATGTTAAAAGATAATAATCGTTAAAAGATGGCTTTATTTAGGCCATCATTTATTTTTAAAATAAAAAAATCCTCACTGCACTTTCAGATTTATTTTTTTATTGACACATTCAGTAAATAATTCATAGAAAATGTATCGTTTAAAAAATAATGAAAGGAAAGATGAAAAAAAGTTAGAACGGCTTTTGAAAGACTCGTTCTTTGGAATTATACGCTTGGAATTTTGATCGTGCTTCACCAACAAGAGTTTCAGTTTTTCCCATTACAAAAAATCCACCAGGATTCAATGCATTATAAAAATCCATGTATAAGACTTCTTGTAAGCCTCTGCTAAAATAAATCACCACGTTTCTACAAAAGATAATATCAAAATTATGTTTTTTTGGTCCAGAGATCAGATCATGATATTGAAAATTCACCATGTTTTTCACTGATGGTTTGATCTGAAAGTTTTCTTCTGAGATATCAAAGAAGTGTTCAGGTTTCTTTAGAAATGAAAGTTGTTTTGAAACATCAGTTTGACTGATTCCTTTTCGTGAAAAATAAGATCCAGTCCGAGCTCGTTGTAAACAGGCATGATCGATATCTGTAGCAATGATACTCACTTTTGATTTTGCTTTTTGTTCACCCAGTAATTCTTGAAATAACATAGCAATACTATAGGCTTCTTTTCCATCAGATGATCCTGCACTCCAAATCCGAATACGATTTCGTTCTTTTGCAATGTTAGGAATCACATCATTATGTAAAAATTGATACACACTTTTATCTCTAAAAAATTCAGTAACATTAATGGTGAGATCATTAAGTAATCGTTCTTGTTCATTAGTGTTTTCTTTTAACAATTTCCAGTAATCATGATAACTATCTAGATTATAGGCTCTCAATCGTGCATTGAATCGTCGACCTAGATAAGTGTTCTTATATTGATCAGTATTAAATCCTAAAAGATTTTTTACTCCTTTTTTTAATTCTTCAAAATCTGGTGGATACGTTCGGTCTTTTACCATGTTCTTCTTTTTCCCCTTTTTTTCTTGTTTTTAGCTAGATAACCTTTACGTTCGGTCCCTGCCCGCCTTTTTTCACCATACGAATATGAAGTTCTGCCGTATCTGGATAAAACGTGATAGTTCGACCACGATCCCCACCAACATCCTTTCCAACGATTCTAATTTGATGTGCTTTTAAAATCTTTTCAACTGCTTCGGCGTTTCTTTTACCTATTTGTAAGCTATCATCTTTGAACGTAAAAAGACTCGCGCCACCAGCTATTTTTGCTTTACAATTCTGCGGTCGGCTTCCCTTCTTCCTCATTTCTCCTAATAACGCAGGAATCGCAGTATCAGCATATTTCCCAATCCGGTCCTGTTTTGATCCCATAGCAGGAAGCATAATATGAGAAAGTCCTGCTACTTTCCTTGTTGAATCATAAATAACGATACCAATGCAGCTGCCTAATCCAACTGTGGACAATGGGCTACCATCATTTGTTACCGCATAATCTCCAATCCCTATGACAACGTTTTCCGGCATATTCATTTTCCATCCGCATTAAATTATTTTTTTATTTTATTCAGCTAGTGAGTTTACATACGCATCTACTTCAACATCACTCGTTTTCCCAAAGGAAGCAATTAATCGATCATATAAGATATCAAGTGATTGTGGTGATGGAAGTAGTATGAAATAAGAAGTGAACTGATTCTTTTTCCCTTTGAATTTGGTGTCAAACACTAATGCATGAGAGGTATCTTTTCCAATAGCTTTAGTGATCTCATCAAGGAACATATCTGGTACTTGTTCTGAGTAGTGTGGTGGTGAAAGCATAATTGAGGTTCCAAGAAATGAACTGAGTGCATTGGTATAAGCTGAAACAACTACATTTCCAACTTCAGTGATTGCTGATTGACTCATATCAGTAAGTTCAGTTGAAGTACCAACAGGTTGAAACATGAGTAAATCTGAAAGAACAAGTGCACTACTATAGGGAAATAAAAATAATATGCTTCCTAAGAATTGATCAGTAAGTTCTAAGTAGACACCCACCAGTTTATTTTCTTCGCCCGAAATATTTCTTAAGCTTTTCTTAAGTTGTGGAAGTTCTTGAACAAAGATATTTGGAACGGTGATTTCAACTTCTTCATTAACCATTTGTGATACTGCTGTTGCTGCATGAGAACAACCAATATTTCCGGTTTCTTGGAGTGCATCTAGTTGTGATTCATTTAACAAGTGAAGTTGTTTCATATTTTCGTACCATCCTTTTTTTGTTTTTTTATCCTGAGAGCATCCCTAATTTTTCTAAGATCATATCAATGGTTTTTGGTTCAGGGATAAGAAACATATTAACATCAAACGTGTCCTTTTCTTCTTCTGAAACTGCCGTTTCAAAAAGAAGGACTGAATTAGCAACACTCCCTACTTTTATAAGCGCGTAATCAAGGATTGCTGCAGGCATATCAAATGCGATGACTGGAGGCCCAGGAATCATTGAGACATTGATTAATTGAGTGATACTATCAAAGAATGAGCTCATCATCACGTTACTAACCTCCATTAATGCTGATTCTTCCATTTCTGAGAAATCATCCCGGGTTCCTTCTGGTTGATTAAGTAGTAAATTCGCTAGATAAAACGCGCTTTCCTTTGATAATAACACCATGACATAAAGTGGTGTTTCTTGTGACATTTGCAAAAACACACCAACCACAGGATCGGTTTGTGGCACAGTCTCAATACTTTTTTCAATTGGGACTACATCAATTCGTGGTATTCCTACCTGTATTGGTTTGTTTACCATTTGAGATAAAGCAGTTGCTGCATGTGATGCACCAATATTTGCAACCTCTTGCAGGGCATCCCGTTGCATTTCATTTAAAGTGATTGTTTCCATCATACTATTTTCCTTCAAATACGGTTATATCATCATGTTATTCTTTTAATCCCATTCGTTTAAGCAAAATATTAACAGAATTTGGTTCAGGGAGAAGAAACATATGGATTTCAAAATTACTTTCTTTTTCTTCCTGTAAATCTACATTAAACAGGAACACATCATTTGATATTTCTCCAATTTGAATCAACACATAATCAAGGACTGCTTCTGGAATATCATAAGCTAAATGTGGTGGTCCTGGAACAACGCTCATACCAAGTAATGCTGAGATACTATCGAAAAATGAACAAATCATCACATTAGCTACTTCTGAAAGTGCAGAAGTATCCATCTCTGAAAGGATACGTTCACCTTGTTGGGATTCTTGACCTAACAGTAAATCTGCAAGAGCAAATGCACTATCCCGAGGGATTAGCATCATCACATATGAAGGGATCTCATCAGAAATTTTTAAAAAGATACCTACCACGATTTGTTCATGTTGAATGTAGGATCCTGCTTCAGCCAGAGGAATAACTTCAACATGGGGAATACCCATTTTTACATCCCGATTGATCATTTGAGACAATGCAGTAGATGCATGTCCAGCTCCAATGTTTGCAAGTTCTTGCAATCCATCTTTCTGCTCAGTATTTAATGCTATTTTTTCCATGCCAGGTTTCCTTCTTTATTTTTTTTATTATTTTACAAGAGTGTTGACATCAAGGACTAAAATAACTCTTCCATCACCGGTAATCGTCACTCCTGCAATTCCTTTTGTTCGTTTCATGCTGCCACCAACGTTTTTAATGGTGATTTCTTGTTCACCAATGAGTCGGTCGACGAGTAATCCAAATTTTTTATCTTCACGTTGTATGATAACTCCATACATGCTTTTTGTAGAATCAATGCTATCTGATTTTTTCACTAATTCTTTTAATCCTAAAACTGGAAGGACTTCATTTCGAATCACCGTAGTTCGATTTCCATCAACAAACGTGATATCTTCAGGAGAAAGTCTCACAGTTTCAATGATGTTACTGATAGGAACCGCATAGGTTTCCTCATCGATACCGATGAATAATGCTTTGAAAATAGCCATGGTCAATGGTAATTTAAGTGAAAACGTACTTCCTTTATTCATTGAGGATTGTACATCAACCACACCATTAAGTTTTTCAATGGTTGATTTAACCACATCCATTCCAACGCCTCGACCAGAAATATTAGTTATTTTCTTTGCACTACTTAGACCTGGTAAAAAGATGAGTTGTAATGCTTGTTGATCAGTGAGTGATTGTACTTCTTGTTCTGTTTTCAAACCTTTTTTTACGGCAGCTTCCTTCATTTTTTGTGGATCGATTCCTTTCCCATCATCAGTAACCTTGATGAGTACATGGTTTCGTTTCCGTTCAGCAATCAATTGTACCGTTCCAGATGGAGATTTACCGTTTTTTTCTCGTTCTTCAGGTGTTTCAACACCATGATCAATAGCATTTCTCAATAAGTGAACAAGAGGATCCCCAATTTCATCAAGAACCGTTCTATCTAACTCGATTCCCTCACCTTCCATTTGAAAATCAATTTGTTTACTGCTTTGTTTTGAAAGATCACGAACCATCCGAGGAAAGCGATTGAAGATATGTTTCATTGGAATCATTCGAATGTTCATGATTTTATCTTGCAGTTGATTAGTTAACCGATCAAAATTAGAAATGGTCTCTGTGAGATCATCAAGATTATGATCTGAAGCTATTTGTGTAAGCCTTCCTTTACTAATCACAAGTTCTCCGATCAGATTCATGAATTCATCAAGTTGATCCATGCCAACACGAATGCTTTGTGATTGCCCCTTTAATCCTTTCTTTGGTTTTGTCGGTTTTTTTGAAGTTGATTTTGTCGTTGGTTGTTTTTTATCTTGTTTTTCTGGTTTTTTCTCAGGTTGATCTTGTGAAAACTCTTTAGGAAGAGTGATCTTATCTTCTTCAATAGTTAATGGTATGACTTGTTTTTCTTCAAGTTCTGAGACTGAGTCAACGATTTCATGAACCGCTTCAGCATCAGCTTTTGTCGTGTAAAATAAATCAAATGATTGATCGAAATCTCCTTCTTCAATCTTTTTTCTTGTTGGTTTTGAATAAACGATTTCACCGTTATCAGTAAGTTTTTTAAGTAAAAGATATGCGCGAATAGATTTCATCTTGCATTGTTCTTCCACGGAGATATGTAAGGCATACACTGGTTCATCTTGTTCTAATTTTTGAAGAATGATCTCATTTGTTTTTTCAGGAAAATCAAGTGAAATCGTTGTGGAAGATGATGGTTTGTTCTTTGGTTGATCTGTTTTAGTTGATGTTGATTCTAAATATTGTTCTAATTGATCAATTAATGGTGTGATCTCAAATTCGGTACTATCATTTACTGCAATATCTTCCACCATGGCTTCAATACCATCGAAACAATCAAAGATTAAGTCAACAACATCGCTATCCACCGTGATTTGATGTTGTCGGATAAGATCAAGAGTATCCTCGGTTTTATGTGAAAGATGTTGAATAGGATCATAATTGAGGGTAGCTGCCATTCCTTTGATCGTATGTGCTGCTCGAAAGATTTTATTTAATGCATCTTCATCTTCTGGGTTTTGTTCAAAATCAAGAAGTGATTGATTTAAGGTGGTAAGATGTTCTCTTGCTTCTTCTATGAACATTTCTTTGTATTCGCTGTCTTCATCACTCATCGAGCAATTCCTCCTATTCGTTTCCTTTTCAACCATAAGGTACTTTGACCTGCGATTTGATGTAATGGAAGTACTTTATCAACAACGCCTAGTTCGATTGCTGCTTTTGGCATCCCAAAAATAATTGATGTTTGTTCGTCTTGAGCAATGGTTCTTCCGCCTTTAGCTTTGATGGCACCCATCGCTTGTGCACCATCATGCCCCATACCAGTCAAAAGCACAGCAACAACTTGTTTTTGAAAGATGTCTGCTGCAGTGGAGAACATGACATCCACGGCAGGTCTTACACCATGGATTTTAGGTTTTTTATTTAAAGATACAAATCGTTTTTGTTTTCCCATCACCGATTTTTCTTCAACGGTCATATGATAATCACCTGGCGCAATGAGTGCAACACCATTTTTAATCTCATCTCCATTTTTTGCTTCCCGAACTTCTATTTTTGATAAGCTATCCAATCGTTCAGCTAGAGATTTGGTAAATACTGGCGGCATATGTTGCACGATTAAAATTCCTGCATCAATATCTCGTGGTAGATATGGAACAAGTTTGGTCAACGTTTGTGGGCCACCAGTTGAAGAGCCGATAACTAATAGATTTTCTACCATTGAATTTGTTGGTGTGACACTCTTTTTTACTTGTGAAACACGTTTTTTTGTTTTTGGTGCATTACGAACTTTTTGAATTAAAAGATCGCTCATGGTATGAATGCTTGTGTGTTCTGCTGGTTTTGGAATGAAATCAACTGCCCCAGCATCCAGTGCTCGTTTGATATCTCTCATATTATGATTTGTTTCCCCACTGATCACAATGATTGGAAGTGATTGTTGTTGGAGTATTTGTTGAGTAGCTGTTACTCCATTCACACTGGGCATATTGATATCCATAAGCACCACATCAGGACGAACTTGTTGGATTTTTTGTATTGCTTCTCCACCATCATGAGCTGTTCCAATAATATTCATATCTGTTTGTGAACTGATAATTTGTGATATTTTTTTAAGGAAAAACGGCGAATCATCTACTAAAAAGACATTAATTGCAGACCGTGTTGATGGCGGAGGTGTGCTCATTTTGGTTTTTTGTACAAATCTCACATTTGCCGTGGCTGCAGTTTTTACTTTTCTGACCAGTTCAGATCCTATTTCTTTCATGTTCAATGAAATTGATCCAGAAGGTTTACAAATGAAATCAATGGCGCCTGCATGTAGTGAATCAATGGTGATTTTAGCACCTTGAGATGTAAGTGCGCTGACCATAACAATCGGTGTGGGATAATCTTTCATAATATGTTTAACCGCATCAATGCCATTCATCTCTGGCATTTCCACATCCATCGTGATAACATCAGGGTGAAGTGTTTGTGTTTTTTTGATGGCATCAAGACCGTTTTTTGCTGTTCCAACAACGGTTAAATGAGCATCCTGATTAAGAATATCACTAATGATCTTTCGCATAAATGCAGAATCATCTACAATGAGGACTTTCAGACTCACCATGTATCCCTCTATTTACGAAAACGGTAGAGAGGGATTTATCCCATGATTTTTCCTACTTCTTCGAGTACCTGTGGAGCCTGAAATGGTTTGACAATGTATCCTTTGGCACCTGCTTGTATTGCTTCCTTTACTTTGGTCTCTTGTCCAACAGCAGTCACCATGATAATATTTGCAGTTCCATCTTCTGCAACAATATTTTTTACCGCTTCGATGCCTTCCATATTGGGCATGACGATGTCCATGGTGACAAGATCTGGTTTGTGTTTTTTGTAGGCTTCAATTGCTTCTAGTCCATCGGATGCTTCTGCTACGATTTCAAATCCTTTTGGTTTGAGGATGTTTGCAAGCATCATCCGCATGAATTTTGTATCATCTACTAACATCACTTTTTTTCCCATACGACCCTCCTCACCGATTAACGGTGGTGTCGTTTATCTAATTTTCCATATTTTTTATTTAAGTGTTTCTAATTATGTTCTTTTTAACTATCAACCAAGATTTTTCTTCATTTGTTCAACGATGTGTTTGGTTCCTTTTTCAGTGAGTTCATATTCTTGATCTCCAGAAACCCTAAGAACTTCTTTTGAAAGAAGGTCATCTACGATTCCTTGAAGCTCTTCTTCAGACACTCCAAGCATTTCTGTTGCCATCTCTGCATCGATGTCACTAGTGTACATCATTTGGACAAGCATGAATTGTTGTTCATTAAGATCAATGGTTTCTGTTTCTGTCGCTTTGGTATCTGAAATCATTTGTACATAGGATCCACTAAAAGAGATCAGTGGACGGTCAGCTGTTATCAATGTAGAAATGATGGTGCCCTCTTTTTGATATTTTAATGTTAATGAAGAATCTGATTTGTCTTGTAAATTAATCTCAAAATCATCAATATTAGTAAGGTCAATGGTTTCCTTTTGTTTTTTTCCAAGCCATTCTGCAGAAAGTACCAGATTATTTTTTTTGATGAAAATCTTTCCTTCAACTGGTTTCTTCTCAAGAAGGATCTTTCCTCCTTTTGAAAAAGGACTGACAAATTCAACGGTTTTTCCATTAGTTAAAAGAATACAGAGAAACTTTTTGATTTTTTGTGCGTTATCATGAGATGTGGAAAGAAGTGCTGCTTTCTCAGCCTTAGAATCGTCAGTGTAATGAATCGGGATAATAGTAGTAGAACCAAGTGCCTTTCTCCAAAGTTCTACTTTTCGATCTACATCCGTGATCTGATCAAATTGAATTGTTTTTACGTTTGATTCATCAGGTTTGTTATCTTTTTCAGGGTAAAATAGAATTTGTTTTGTTGTTAATGTAAAAAATCCTGGGGTTAATCGTTTCTCATTATTTTTATCTTTTAAATTTTCTAGTGAATAAATGAATTTTAAGTATGAATTTTGAATGAGTGTTTTTTCTTCGGCCATCCTAGACGTACCTTTTGATACTCTTATTTTCTTTTAGTAGGGATTAATTTATTGAGATACATTAGAAGTGCAATGGATATTTTTTACTCTTTAGAGCATAACTGTTCTTCTCATCCCATCTACACGTTACATCCATCCCAATTCAATCCATCCACATATCAAAATAGGAAACCCCTATTTAAATTTGCAGCATTCTTTCCAAAATTATCAATGAACAAACATGCCCATTTATGAGTTTTTTAATTTTAAGACATGTCTTCTTTTCTATTTTCTCGTTGTTGTTCAATAACCCATAATCCAATCGGTCTGACCTCTGTGTTAGAAACCATTTTTGATTTGGTCCATTCCATCAGGTCTTCCCTTGAAAGGTTTTGACAGCAATCTTCACAGGCAAAAAATTCATCAGCGATGACAAGTCCAGATAAATTCTTTCCTAATACGATTTCTTTGTTGCAAAGATCACAAGTTGCTGTTGATGAATCGGTCCATCCAACAACTTCGGGTTTCATTACGGAAACTGGTTCAATCTCTTCTATTTCAGCATTTGATTCCATTATATTTTCCTCCTCATCCTTAACTAGTTCATTGCCAACAGTTTTAGTATCAACTGAGATTTTTTTCTCATTTGTATCTTTTGTCATGCTGGTTGATGGTTCATTTTTTGAATCTGATTGAGAAGGGGAATCATCTGAATCGGTTTTTCTAAGTTTTCGAATGTGATATATAATTTCATCAATATCTTTATTGTCCATCTTTTTATTCAACCCCTAAATCCACGATATATACAACAAACCATAGGTTTTAAAGATTTTTATTTTTAATAAAAATTCTCATGAAAAAAGTTTTTAGAAATCATTGAGGAAATAAGAGTCTTGAGAGATAATTGTTCCAGAATCGGTCAAAATTTTACAATATTTCGATGTATATAAATATGATGAATTTGTTTTTGAAAAAAAATTGAAAAAGCCACTTTGGAGGTGGATTAGGATGGTTCGTTGGGCACTTCAACCACGTTCAGTTAGAGGAGCAAGGATCATGTAACAACAGAGGAATCAACCCTCTTTGTTGTATTGTTTCTTGTTATCCTGAAATAAAAAGAGTATCTCGTTTTTACTAGTTACCATCCTATGTACTTAGTGGTTTTCAGGTCTAGAAAAAAGAAAAGGATAAAGAATATATAAATTGAGGAAAGGTGAAAAATAACATGGGAACATGGGATGACATAAAAATAAGTAAGAAGCTAATCATCGGATTCGTCGCACTGATCATAGTTGCCTCAGCCGTAGGTGTTGTAGGATACAATTCATTGTCAGGCGTTGGATTCAGAGCAGAAAAAGCAAATGATGCCGCAGAACTCGGACAACTTGGAGAACAATACCGGGGCGAAATGAAAAACTTCATGATCGTTGGCCATAATGATTATGGTGGCCGAGGAAAAACACCAGAAACAGCAATTGATGAATATCGCCCGATAATGCAAGAGAAAATCTCAACGTTAAAAGCAAAATTTGCTGAACAAGCTGATATTGATAAAATCAACGAGCTTAAAGAAGCATTCACAAATTATGATAACAACCTCGTTGCCTATATTGAAGCATGGGATGAACGGGATAGTGCAGCAGACGATATGGATACAGCTGCAGCTGCATTAATGCCTGAAATCAACCAGTTGATCTCTGATCAAGATGATAAATTGGCTGAAGAAATCGAATCAGGTTTAACTGCTACACAGCTTGAATCAAGGCAATCAAAGCTTAGTCAAGCAAATGCCATTATTGATAATATCAACGCAATGCGAATGGCTAATTTCAAGTATCAACTGAATGAAGAAGATACTTACGCTGAAGAATTTGTAAGTTATTATGAAACAGCAAAAAGTCTCGGTGAAGATTTACGAACTCAATTCAATGATCAGTATAACATCAATCAAATTGATGCAGTGTTAAATGAATTAGATACTTATGCAACTGCTCAAGAAGTATACGTTGAAGATGTAGATCAGTTAGCGACGCTGAATCAAAAAGCAATTGATTATGGTGGAGATTTTTCTACAGCAGCTGAAGCATTAGTTGACTCACAATTAACAGGGTTAGCAGCTGAACAAGCATCAGCTAACACCATGATTGTTACCTTTATTGCTGCAGCAGTGCTTATTGGTGTAGCCCTTGCATTTTTCATTACTAAATCAATCACCGGCCCACTTGAAACCATTGGCAAAGAACTCAAATCACTTGCTGACACCGGCGATCTTAGCAAAAGAAGCAGCGCTACTAGTAAGAACGAGATTGGTGCAATGGCAGCAAGTCTCAACAACATGTTAGATAACGTAGCAGCACCAGTTGCTCAAATTGCGGATAATGCAAAAATCGTTGCCAAAGGAGATCTCACTCATGATCTTAAGGTCAGCAATGCCAAAGGTGATGTGAAAAACCTTGCAGATGGTTTTACTGCAATGCTTGAAGGACTTAGAGAAACCATTAGCGCCGTTAAAACCAACACCCAACAAGTTGCTAGTAGCGCCGAGGAACTTTCTTCATCAGCTGAAGAGGTCAACGCCAGTATGGAAGAAGTCGGAAGCACCATTCAACAAGTCGCGAGTGGCAGTCAAAACACTGCAAAAGACAGTGAGAACATGATCAACCAAGTCCAACAAGCAAAGGAAAGCAGCAGTCAAGGACAACAAGCCTCACAAGATGTCGCTGAAAAAATGAAACTGATCAAAACCACTACACAAGAAGGCGCAGATAAGATCGGTGCACTCGGAGAAAAAAGCAAAGAGATCGGAAACATCGTAGACACTATTAACCAGATCAGTGAACAAACAAATCTTTTAGCATTAAACGCTGCCATTGAAGCAGCTCGAGCT
>CAYPUK010000103.1:0-12884 GCA_964414035.1 uncultured Thermoplasmatales archaeon
CCGACAAAGTTTGCATCCAACCCAATGTTTTCAGCATTATTTGTTAAAATATTTCGAACATCATCATTGATATATCCGTCTCCATCTACATCAGTGACTCCTTTTTGGAAAATAAGGGCAGCTGCACCAGCAACATGAGGGCAAGCCATTGAGGTACCATCCATATTGTCATAATTTGTGTTGTATCCATACCATCCACCAGTCAACGTTACTTCATAGGTAGGCATTGTTGAATAAACACTTACACCGGGTGCACCGAGTTCTAAATGTGGTCCAGAGCTGCTAAAATCAGCGATTTGGTCATTGCTGTCTGTAGCACCTACGGCAATAACACTGTCGTAGGCAGCTGGATAAGATACTTCATCTGTACTGGCACTGCCATCTCCACTGTTTCCGGATGCTGCGACAAGTAATACACCAGATGCATAAGCATTATCACAAGAAGTTTGTAACGAATCATAGCTACTTCCAATGCCAAGACTCATTGAGATTATATCTGCACCATTATTGACTGCCCAGTCAATACCAGCTGCGATATCACTGATGTATCCACTACCTTGGTCATCCAATGCTTTAACAGCAAGGATGTTAGCATGTGGTGCCATACCGATGACCCCTTCGGTGTTGTCTTCGCCTGCAATGGTTCCTGAACAGTGAGTTCCATGGCCATTGTCATCAAGTGGGTCACTATCTCCATTGGCAATATCTGTACCGCCAATATAGTTATCATCTAAATCAGGATGAGTATAATCTATACCCGTATCAATGACTGCGACAGTAACACCGTCACCTGCAATTTCGCCAGTGACGCTAGTTGAACCATCGTTGCCACCCCAGACAACTTCTGCGTCAACACGATCAACACCCCAATCCAATGTTTCAGCTTGAATCCAGTTGATATGCTTATCTATTTCAACAAAGTCAATTGAAGGATGATTTCGAAGACCATTCATTGCAGTTATAGGAATTGTTGCAGTTATCGAATTAGCTAAAGATATCTCTCTTTTTATGTCTCCGTTGAAAGATTCCACGAGATTTGCATTGGGTGCCCCCTTAAAACCAATGTTTACTCGTATTTTTTCAGGTGGTGATGCCATGACAAAAGTAGCAGAGGCAGAGATTAGCATCATTGTAGTTACCAGCGTCAGAACAAGAATTAGTTTCTTTTTTTGCAAAATGTTTCTCCTCCAGCATGTTAATATTTGTCATTTACTTATAAAATTTTTTATATTCTTCAAAAGGAAGATACTTTTTATTCCGTTTTTTATAGAAGATTCATTCAATAAAAATAAGTTGAAAAAGATTCTATTTAATGAAAAAAACCTCAAATTTTAGATTTTTTGCGTTCATTATCGAAAAATGATTTTGCTTGGATTTCATGATTTTTTTCTCTCAATGAAAAAAGGATAACCACCTAGTCTATAATCAAAAGTTTACCTTTGATCTAGTTTTTTCATGATTTTTTTAAAAAATTTAGCAGAAATACTGTTGATTTGAAATTTCATGTTATACGCAACATCAAACGTGCTTTCCTCAAGATTAAATAATTACATTATTTTCTGATTATATTAACGATTGGATTAAATATTTTTATTATAACTTAATATTTAGGAAAAAATTTAATAAATTACTTATAGAAAGAAGGAGATTTACCAACCCATGGAAAAAGGAAGGTTAAAAATGAAAACCAGACTATATTTTTTAATATTAGTGTTTGCAGCAATAGTAATTTTTTCGTTTCAAACAGCGACAGCAACCGAAGCGGATTTTATTTCGGGTAGCGGTGGAAGAGTCGTATTGGACGGTGATGTTATTCTAGGATCTCACAATGATTATATTCATGTATATGACGTTGATGAAACTGATGGACCGGAACTTATTGCAGATCTTACGAGAACATATTGGCAATGGGATGGAATCGCATCTGGAGATTTAAGTGGCAATGGAGTAGATGAAATTATCCATGGTTGCAGAGTAGATGGAAAATTAAGAACGTATTACATTGATTCTGATTCGACTTGGTCTACAAAAATAATAGAGACGGTAAATTTTAAACAAGGACACGTAGTAGATATTGGAGATATAAACGGGGATGGTTCAAATGAAATAGTTATCGCAGATACCGAACCACAACTTAGAGTGTTGAACTGGGATGGTCATTTATGGACGGTTCAACTTGATTTTGAAAAAGGAGATAAAATGGCTGTTGGAGATGTAACTGGAGATGACGTTGCTGAGATTATCATTGGGGACAAAAGTCAAAATTCCATTAAAATATTTGATTATACCAACATAGAAATAGGTGAATTTGAAGCATATTTTGCAGATGGAGATGATATAAAAGTCGGAGATGTCAATTTAGATGGCATCGGTGAAATCATCCATGCTTCATCAAACGCAAATATGATTTCTATTTATAATATGAATGGGACGGAACTTGGAGTATTTTCTTTGGATAATTTTAGAAAAGGAGATGGTTTTGCAGTCGGAGATGTTACTATGAATGGAGTTGATGAGATTGTTCATGCAGATTACACAGAAGATATGGTCAGTCTTTATGATATGAATGGAGATTTGATTAAAAAATTTGGTAAGGATTTCAGGCAGGGTGATGGCTTAGCGATTGGAGATGTAGATGGAGGTTCGGTAATCGTAGGAGATCCTATTCATAGTCAGCAAACTATAGCAGATCAAGTTATTGCAATTATAAATGCTCCACCGAAACATCTTGGTGTCATTAATGATAGCGGTGTTTTTTATGCAACTCATGAAAATGAGATTGGTGAACAAACAAGCCATTCATTCAAGACTACAACTGATTTTGCTTTTTCAGCAAAAATATCAGTTTCGTATGGATCTTCTAAATTTGTTGAGGCAAAAGCTGACATAAGCTCAAAATATTCATCGAAATTTGAAAGAGAGACTGGTGGAAGCTTCACTCAAACCATTGGTCACGGATTAACTGCAGATATTAAGGATAGAGTGATTCATACAACAACACATTATGATGTTTATGAGTTTCCAATAATTAATCCTCCTAACATGGCAGTAATTGATGGGGAGCAACAATATATCATGGCAGTTGTCCCAATAGCACCGCCGAGTATCACACTGGATGATTATAACTCGCCCATTCACACGGTGGGTGATATCAGAACGTATCCGGGGACGATGAATGAGCTTTTAGGTTATAAATCAAGAAATCTAATAAACTATATTGAATTTGTGATGAGTGCTGATGAAAGCAGTGCTTGGCTAGAATTAACTGAATCTGAATACCAGGCTGGAAAACATACCAGCTCTTTTGGATATTCAGCAGGGGCGTCAATAAGCGGAGGAGCACCGGGTGTTGCGAAAGGTTCATTTAGCGTTCAGGCAGACTATGGTTCAGAAACGGTTAATACTAATAAATTAACTATTACTGAAGAGAACAGTATAAAAGTTAATTATGGGGGAGGAATCACTGATGAAGATCAAAAATATACGGTTCGATCGGTGATGTATTATGATGATGAAACTGGAGCTCTTATCCTAGATTATATCATTCCAGTAATGGGTGACTATTATGATCATTCTGCTTTACAATTCGGAAGTTTTGGTATGGGTGATTCTTATTATGGAGGTATTTTTGGTGGGTATAATTTTTCAGGTTATACAACAGAGGGCACTATCCTATCGGTAGATACAACTCAAAGTACTCCCGGTAGTGAAGTTCAATTACCAATAAGAATAAGTGATGCTGAAAACATTGGAAACATGGATATTACCTTGACTTATGATGATTCCATATTATCTGCTTCAACATTGACCACTGGCATGATTACATCTAATTCTCTGTTCATGGACAACATTGGATCAGGGATTATCAACATTAGCCTGGTGGATACAGATGGCATCAGTGGAAATGGATCCATTGCAATTATTACTTTTGATGTTATTGGGGATGAAGGGGACATAAGCCCGTTAATTCTTTCAGCTCTAGCTAATGATCGTGATGGGGAAGGGGTGAACATGGAAATAATGAGCGCATACTTTTCAATTGAGGATGAAGAATCATTAAAAGGAGATGTAAACGGTGATGGAAAGATTACGAGTGCAGATGCATTACTTGCATTGCAAATGGCAGTTGGTATCATTGAAGAAGATCTAATCGCAGATATGAATGATGATGGAAAAGTGACTTCAATTGATGCTGCGGAAATCTTAGAATTAGCAACTGGAAATGCTGTAGTTGATATGGGCTATAAATTAAGAGGACTGAATAAGGGAATAAAACCACGGCAATTGCCATAATGTATAAGGAGGAAGATAAAAATGAAACAAAAAAGAAGGACAATAATTGTATTTTCAGTATTACTTTGCTTTTCAATGTTTAGTGGCATCGCCTCAGCAGATCAAGTTGAAATCACTATAAACGATGCTTCTGGAAGTTATGAAACAAGTGTTGATGTCAGTGTTGTTATTTCTAATGTTGATGATGTTGGCAGCATTGATCTTGTCGTTACCTATGACCCGACTATTTTACAAGTGGAAAGTGTTTCAAAAGGAGAAATAAATAATGGGATGATTTCTTCAAATAGTGATACTGCTGGAATTATTTCAATTGCGATAGCTGATCAAAATGGTATAGATGAAGAGGGAGAAATTGCAGTAATCTCATTTACAGTTTTAGAAGAAACTGGTAGCTCTCCACTAAGAATTGAAGATCTTATAGTATATGACACTGATTCAATTGAAATCAGTGCAACAGCCCGAGATGGAACATTCATGGTATCAAAGATATCATCATATCCTAAAGCAGAATCACCAGGATTTGAACTCATGGTTCTCATAATGGGAATCATCTGCATTGCCATAATATATAGAGGAAGAAAACAATGAGAAATATTTTTTCAGTTCTCCTCTCCTTTTTTCTTTTCATTGTTCTTGTTTCAACAACTGTGCTTTCAGAACAAGGTGATGCAAATAATGATGGAGAAATCACCACTGATGATGTTATAATAATTTTAGAAATGGCTGCGGGAAAACAAATACAAGACCTTAGCCTTGATATGAACAATGATGGAATGATCACATCACTTGATGCTTATCAGGTTCTAGAACAAATAAACACCACTGATCCATTAGTGGAAGAATTAACAACAGTTGTAAAGCGTTATGATCTCGGAGAATATTTTTCTGATGAACGCATGAATTGGAAAGTAAAAAAAACTGATGGGGAATCTTTGCATATTGCTGTTGTTGTCGAAAATGGGGATGTTGTAGAATTTTATGAAGGAAAGATTAAGAATCCAAGCATAAATGCTTACACATCTGAAAAAACAATTAGAAATTTATTAGATGCAAAAAACTCTCAATCAATTAGAGATGCTTGGAGTAATGGAGATATTCGGATAGAAGGTGTTGGAATGGGCAATGCTATTCGCATTGGTTTCATGGGTTTTGTTAATTGGGTCACTGCTCCATTCAGTTAAGACATTAAGAAATGATTGAAATTAAGGAAGGGGGATAAAGTAAGACATACACACAAAAAGTAACAATCATACCAATGATTGCTCCTAATGTTAATTGAGTGAAGCTATGAGCATTTAATTTCAATCGAGACCAGAACACTAAGGGTAAAAGTAAGAAACTTGGCAAAGCTAGTACGCCATACACAAGCGTTACTGCAAGAAGTGGACCGGCAACGCCTGCACTATGAGAACTGACTTTTGTTGAAAAATTACCAATAGTTACTGCAGAGGTAACCCCAACATAAGCAACTGAGAGGACAAACAAGGTTGTTTCTCCTCTTGTGTAAAAGATGATTGAACCAATGATATAACCAATGATTGCAATAAGGTAAAAAGGTAATCGTTGATTTTGATTTGACACCCAGATATCTACCGTTCCTTTTCGTTTAAAATAAAGAATCATTACTATTGGAAAAATGCAAAGAAAGAATATTGCTAATGTTAAACTAACAAATATATTTTCAGAGTTGTTCAACGGAGGGAATAAAAGAAAAATGAGGATGACATAAAATGCAAAAACCGTTGGCGAGAGGATGTAAGAGAGTATATTTGCTAGTGTTTTTGAAGTGTCCATTTTCTCGATTGTAACAACTAGTTTTTTATAAAGAATGCGTTTTAATTCTTTTTAGCAAGTTTTATTCTATAATGCTTGGGCTTTGTTCTTCTGATATCTCCAGTAGGTAACACTGATGAGAACAACAAAAAGCATGATGCCAATAATTGCAATCCATGAGTACAATGGATCATGAACGTTTTGTGCTGTTTCAGTGGTTAAAAGAGAAAGGGGTTCATTAACTGCTTTATCACTTTCTTGTAAGAAAAACCGTGGTTCTTCCCGGGTTTGAACTGTTTGAGTTGCCCAATGAAACATGCTTCCAATTGAAAGAGAAAGAGTAATGATACTAGCGGTGAAAAGAATCATGACTCGGGAGTTTTCAGGATGAAGCAAGGATGTTCCTTTAAAACTTAATTTGTAATGGATAGTTTCACTCTTTCTTTTTTCTTTTATTACATTACTTTCAACTAATTTCTGTAACTGTTGATGTAATCGAGTACTTGGAATCTTTGTTTTCTTTTTTAGTTGATCAATTGAAAGCATATGTTTATCTAATACTTGCAGAATATGAAGGGTATCCTCTGAGATTAGATTTTTGAATGTTTGAGCAGGAACGAATACTTTTTTCTTTTTCATACACTAGTAAGATTAGTAAGACTAGCATATAAGTGGTGTTTTTTTGTTTGGCGTCTTCCAAACGTTTTCTAACGATATATAAGTGGGATTGAACAATTCAGCAGTAACACAAGAAAAAAGGTTGTGATAAAAAATGAAAACAAGACAAAGTATAATGATCCTTCTTGTTGGCATCAGCCTCATACTGGGTATGAGTGCGGCTGTCGCTGATGAGTTAACAAGAACAACAGAAGAAGCACCAATTGATGAAACAGTAGATGATAACAGTCAGGTTGACCAGGAACCATTGATTGCACCTGCTCCAGACACAGAACCAAAGACTGAGGATAGAGAATATGACAATGTTGTCGGTGAAGATTTACCTGATGATCAACCCCATATCTTAGATGTTGGTAATGATAATGCTAATTCTGAGGAAACGATTGGATTGGATATGGAGAATGAAGACTCCGATGAAACCACTCAAAAAAGATCTCTTGAACTTCCAGTTGCTATTAGTATTGGAATCGCGGGTTTAATCGTAATTGGACTGATCTTTTTCAAAAGAAGGTAGACTCCTTTTTCCCCTGCTTTCCTTTCCCCCTTTTCTACCTTCTTTTTTATATTTTTGCAATAATTTTCTTATATGAGATGATTCTTAGTATACTATGATGTATCTTTTCGTTGATACAGAAACAACCGGTCTTCCCCCATCTCATCCTTCTAATTTAGCCCAGTGGCCTCGCTTAGTACAATTAGGATGGATTCTCTCTGAGGAGAATGGAGATGTGGTCATGCAGGACACTGCGATCGTCCGTCCTGAGGGATACCATATTCCCCATCGCGTTACTCGAATCCATGGTATATCTACACAACAAGCATACGAACAAGGAATCTCATTAGATGAGGCATTACAACGGTTTAGTCAAGCATTACGATATTCACATTATTTGATTGGTCACAACATCGATTATGATTATCATGTTCTCCTTGCTGAGTTTCATCGAAAACGGATTAACACTTTGTTTTCTCATTATCCTCGTTTTTGCACTATGAAGTCGCCTAAGGTTTTGGAATTTGTTCGAATAATGAGGGGAACAGATCATTGTCAATATCCAAAACTGTCTGATTTGTACCGATTATTATTTGATGAACGAGCGCAGGGTTCTCATGATGCACTTGCTGATGCAAAAACTTGTGCGGATTGTTTTTTTCAATTAAAAAAAATTGGTGTGATTTAATTTTTTTGAATCGGAGAAGGGATGGAAAAGCCAGCGTGAGGGGGAATTGGGGAAAAGATGGGATGCTTGGTGAGTGCTGGCTTTTCAAGTTGGATTCTCTTACTTGAGTAAACGGTTTTTAAGACATTTAAACTTTCAAACAGGGTGAATGAAAGTATTCGATTGGTCTGAAAAAAAAGTGACGTTAAGTGTATCCTTTTTCACTCATCATCATTACTTAGTTCTTCAAAGACTCCAGTTGTTTTGTTCTTTTTGACATTATCATAATTAAAATATTTCCCATTCATTATGATGTATACGCCAGGTGGAAGTGATTGAACAAAAGCTAGAGCACTTCCAAGATTGAATAATCCATCAGAACTTCCAAATGCATAAGGGACAAGTGCTCCAGTTAGAACGATTGTTCTATCCTTTATTTCTTGTCCAAGAAAACGTGCTGTTTTAGCCATGGTATCTGTTCCATGGGTGATTAAAATCCGTTTTTCTTTCGAATTCTTACATTTTTCTAGAATAATATTCCTGTGATAATCAGTCATATCTAAACTATCGATCATCATTAGGGTCCGTATTTTTATATCTATTTTACATCGAGCAAGATCAAGCATTTCGTGAACATGAGTGTTTTTAAAGATTAACTCTCCAGTGAGTTCCATATATTCTTTATCAAACGTACCACCGGTAACTAGGATTTTCACAGTCATTGGTTTTCACCTGTTGCAACTGAAAAAAAGGATTGTGTACTTAAATGTTATTTGAAGGATATGCAAGGGGCATAAAAAAGATTTCAATCTTTCTTTGATTGATAGGTATTTAATTTTGTGAGTTTATCAGGTTAAATACCTAGGAATATTATTAAATAGTATTTTTATTATAATTATATTGATTTGAAATGAACTTTTATTCTCTAATTTCAATCATTCTTGTGTTCTTGTTATTATGTTCTGCTGAATCATTGATTTCAGCTCAACGACCAACTACTTTTTTATCAACGAGTGAGTCCCAAGAAACCAGTGATGAATGGTATAAGCAACCTCAAATATATGCCATGGTGGCTCTTCCACCGAATCATATTCAAAAATATGATGTTACCGTAAATGGTCTATGGAATGGTTTTATTGGAGAGAATTTGTCTTCTCCTTTTGCATTGGGTAGATTAGTTGAATCAATGTTTTCTGGAAGGACATATGCTTCCGATAAAGACTTTGTAGATGCACAGCATGATCAAGGAATGTTAGTTCCAGGTACAATTCTTACCGTTCAAGGTCATCGATCGTTTCAACAAGATGATTTTGAATCATTTGCTTGTAGAAGTGTGAATGGTGAACTGTGTCCATGGGATGTTGAAGCGGATTCTTATTGGATGAATGCACTTCATCCTGGTTTTATTGATTGGTGTATCAATCATGGAAAAAAGGCGATTGATGCGGGAGCAGATATTGTCGTTCTTGATGAGATACAGGGTAACAGTTTGGTTCCATTGTATCAATGGGCATTTCAATATACTGGTTTACCATCTCCAGGATTTAGTGATGTTACGATTGAATCATTTAGATCTTATCTAAAAGATTCTTATAATTCTCAGGAATTATTTGAACTATTCGACATTGAGGATATTGAAACCGTTCAAATAAAGAACCGTATCGCTCAAACTATGAATTTAACGTATCTAGAGAGAATAAAAACCGATCCATTAATTCAGGATTACCAATTCTTTTTAGAACAATCTAATTTTGAAGCGAAAAAACAGTTGATTACATCATTACGTGAGTATGCTTCCGATAACGATAAACCTTTAGTGATTAGTGCAAATTCTTATGCACTTGGAACCGATCAATCCTTTGATTTTTGGGCAAAAGGACTCATCTTTGCTGATCTCATTGATTTATTTACTTTTGAAAACACATATACTGCAGTGTCAGGTCAAACAATCCCAGATTTTTACCAGACAAAATGGCTTGCTTGGCATCGTCTTGCTTCTGCGGCAACAGATGCCCCTGCAGTGTCAATAATTGACACTAAAACGTTAAAAGCCGTGAATGAAAACATGTTTCCTTTGTTTGGTTTTTCACATTCCTTAGGAGTTCTTTGTGCTGAATCCTTTGCAAATAAAGGATCATTTGTTAATTATCATTTTCCACTTTTTAATCGTGAACGAAACTGGAACGATGTTCAAAAAATCCATGAATTTGTGATGGATAATCCTGAATTTTATGATTATTCTGCTGAGCCTTTTGGTGATGTTGGCATCCTGTTTTTGTATAGTAATGGAATGAGAAATCATATGAACACTTATCTGGGCTGTGCTCAATCACTTGCTGAATCACATATTCCGTTCAATGTATTATTTGATGGCGATGGTTTTTATTTGAATGCTTCACTTTCCCTGGATGATATTAAGAAGTATCCAGTTTTGATCATTCCTTCTCTTTTGGATGTTACACAAGAACAAAAAAATGTTGTAAAAACCTATGTTGACCAGGGAGGAATAGCATTGATCTTTGATGCTTTAGAGATAGGTTTAGATAATTTTACTGGAGAAGTTTCCTATGGCGATGGCTTATTTTATATTTTTGAAGAAGATATTGCAAAAAATTATTTTGAAACTTATGACGATTCGTATCGAGAGTTATTTACTGAAACGGTAGATTCCTTTAATTCTGTTTCTCTCTCCGTTAATAATAATGATCGAAAGATTGTTGCTACTCCTTACCATCAGAAGGAGAGTGATCGAATCATTATGCATTTGGTAAACTATGATCATATCGGATTCTTTGATTTTATCTGGCCTCATTCAAATATTGAAATTGAAATGACTCGCCCCTCTTTTACGGTGGAATCCGTATTTTTACATGGTATGGATGGATCAATTGAACAATTGGATTTTGAAAATGAGCAAGACCACATTTGTTTCACGGTACCATTTTTAAAGGATTATGTGGTTTTGATTATCGAATAAATCTTTTTTTCCGTTCTCTTCATCTTCTTTTTAGCTGACGTAATTAAAAATAAAAAAATGGTCAAAAATCCTCTTGATTTAATCCAAAAGTATTTTATGGGAAGAGGCAATTGGTGTCGAATTAATAAAAAGGATGAAGATGAATATTTCATCTTATTCAACACCTAAATGGTAAGTGTGAAAATATTGTTTTTGTTCTTTTTTGTAGAAACAACATGATGTTAGTTTCGAACAGGAAGTTATGAATATGAAAGGAAAAGTAAAATGGTTTAACCCTAGGAAAGGGTATGGATTTATCGAAGTAGATGACGGCGATGATGTATTTGTTCATCATTCACAAATTGCTGAAGGATACATTCATGAAGATGACATGGTTGAATTTGAAGTTGAAGAAACAGATCGTGGTTTAAACGCGGTCAATGTAAAAAAAGTCGAATAAAGAGGTTCTTAGGATGGATACAGTACAAGAAGGAGATACAGTTAAGGTAGAATACACGGGACGTCTTGAGGATGGTACCGTTTTTGACAGTTCAGATAACCACGAAGAACCATTAGAGTTTACTGTTGGAGAAGGAAAAATCATCAAAGGTTTTGATCATGCAGTTGTCGGTATGAAGGTCGGTGAAGAAAAAGAGATTACTCTACCACCAGAAGATGCATATGGTCAGCATAATCCTGAACTTGTACGTGATTTACCTCGAAATGTTTTTCCCGAAGATCAAGAGATACAACCTGGTATGGTGTTCATGATGGCATTGCAAGATGGTCGTCAGGTACCGGTCAGAATCGCCGAGGTTGCTGAAGAACAGGTTAAAGTCGATTTGAATTCTCCACTTGCTGGAAAAACATTGACTTTCACTATTAAAGTTGTAAGTATTGCAGCATAATTTTTCAATTCATTTCTTTCATTTTTTATTTTTTTTCATTCATTTATCTTTATATGATTAACTATTTTTTTTGAAGAAAATAATAAAAACTAATATCACCATTTATTTTTATGATTTCAAAAAGAAGAGTTCAATTTTTATCCTTTAGTAGTTGTTTTTTGTTTGTATCCTTACTTCTTTTGGTTGACACTGTTTCTGCGGATGAATTAATAGTTTCTCCTTCTTCTGGCCCGGCAGGGTCATATGTTGAGGTTAGTGTCTATATTAAAAATGATGTAGAACCAGAGTTTTGGGCAGATCTTTACGGGTTGAGTTACAAGATTGTCTGGAACGTTCGTCCTGCTGATATCATCAATCCTAATCTATGGGGTTTTGACAATCCAATTGGTACAGCATACATTGATTACGATGGATATTTAACTGGATCTGCAACAATTCCATATGATGCACAACCTGGAGAATATTATATTTACACTGCGTATCAACGCTCTTCAAATGATCCGTATCATGCTTATTGGTATACCACGTTTACCGTTGAAGAAAGTAGTAGCACGATTACAGATAGTGATGGAGATGGATATGGTGATATAGTAGATGATTTCCCATATGATCCCAATGAATGGACAGATTCAGATAATGATGGTATTGGAGATAACGCTGATCCCTATAACGATTATTATGAAGATCCCTATGCTAACGGAAATGATAATTATGATACAAGTTATGAGACGGACACACCAGGATTTCTTTTAGCTTTTATCCTTCTTTCAATTGCTATTGTATCAATGGTATTTGTTAAACGAAGAAAGTAAAAATTACGGGATATTATTTATTTGCCAAAACCCGATCAATTTTCTCTGAAATGGATTCATCAGGTATTTTTTCAGATACTTGGATTTGTTTTTCTTCAGTTTCCAGTGTAGACGTATTCTTTGGATTTACATTTAGAGTAAAATAAAACGTACTTCCTTTTCCTAACCCATCACTTTCTGCCCAAATGGTTCCACCATGTTTTTCAACTTAACTTCGCCACATAGATGAATTGAGTCAATTTTTTTTGCCCAATGGAAAAGAGATATCAAGAGGATATCTCCTTATATTAATTCATGACTAAAA
>CAYPUK010000104.1:0-7147 GCA_964414035.1 uncultured Thermoplasmatales archaeon
GGTGTTGCAGCGATCCTTGCTTTTATTACAACTGCAAATGCTGGTATACTTTCTTCTTCTCGTTATCCATTGGCATTGAGTAAAGATCAATTATTACCAGGTTTTTTTTCCAAATTATCTAAAAAAGGAACACCCTTTATTTCTATACTATTTACCTCGGGTTTTATGATAAGTATTATTCTTTTTTTAGATCTTGAAGGATTAGTCAAAGTTGCTTCAACACTTGTTCTTTTAATGTATGTTTTAACAAATTTATCTGTCATTTCGATGAGGGAAAGTAAGATTAGGAATTATCGCCCTAGTTTTAGTTCACCGGTTTATCCATTGGTTCAGATTGGAGGAATAGTTGGGTACAGTTGGTTAATCTTTCAAATGGGTATAATATCTATCACAATAGTCGGCTGTTTTATTTGTGGTGGTTACGTTTGGTATTGGTTTTTTGCTCGCGATAAGATTTGGAGGGAATATTCACTTCTTTATGTAGTTGAAAGAATAACCGGTGAAAAAAATACTAGTTATTTACTGAATGAGGAACTAAGGGAGATACTTATAGAGCGAGATAGTCTGCATGAAAAACGTTTTGAAATTTTGATAAAAAATTGTGAGATTTTAGATTTACATAAACTTTTGACAATGGACAAACTATCATCTGAATTATCTAAGAAACTAAGCGATAGATTAGATATTAATGAGGATGAGCTTTATGATTTTTTAAAAAGTAAAGAATGTGATTCTAATATTGTAATACATCCAGGGATAGGAATTTTTTCTTATTTAATCAAAGGGAAAGAGAAACTAGATATCGTTTTGGTTAGAACAAAAAAAGGGTTAATTATCTCAAAGGATATTGATCCAATTTATACTTTTTTTATTATTGTTGCATCAGAAGATCAACAACACTTCTATTGGCATTCCCTGATGTGGGTTACCCAAATAGTGGATCAAGAAGGTTTTCAAAATGATTGGTTGGAAGCAAAAAATAAGGAGGAACTTAGAAATTTTTTTCTAACTGCTTGGAAAAAAAGAGAGAAACATTAATCTATTTGATTTGGGAGATATGTTTCGATTTCTTTCCGCAGTTTGGACAAAATGAAAAGTTAAAGGGATAGACATGATCACAGAACGGACATTTTTTTTTCTTTATTAAATTCCATAGTCTTTATTCACTCTATTTTTAGATTTATTGTCATAATTCACCATAGCAGAAAAATATGTTTTGGCTTATTTTGAATATTCTTTGATATTTGTGACATTCAGAAAGCATGTTCTCTTCATTATCAGTGCGACTATTTACCATGAATAATATTGTAAGAGTTCATTAATATATTTTTGGATAAATCAAGAAGAAAAATCAACTTTTCAGTCATTATATCAGTTAAAAAATTATTTCCCTTTTTCTATTAGGCATAATGTACAATAGCTCTAGTTTTTCTTATTTCCATTTTATTTCAATTTCAATTTCTTTTTGCCCATCCTCAATTTTGAAACCGTACTCTAACTCCATGTCACTTTCAGGTATCTTCACTTGTTCCTCTTCAATTTTTATTTCTCCTTCATCAATTTCATTCTTGAAATTTTCTAAAAACTTCACCAGCTCTGCTCTATTGTATGAATACTTCTTTTCGATTTCTTTTTCTGTCTCAGTCATAAAATCACCTCCAAATCTCAGTGATAAATTGTATTCTATATTACTGACAACGATAATAATTATAGAACTTTTTTTCTTATTTATTGAACAATATTATTCTATTTTTTATCTGAATCAAGGTGGGAGTGAATAAGATTCCAAAGTTCTTCGGATTCTTGTTCTTTACGTTCAATTAATTTATTCCAGTATTGCTTACACTCCTCACAATCTCCAACGTCTTTGATATAATGATTTTTCATCCGCCATAAACTTTTACTTCCACTGCCTGCGTTAATAGATTATACACATGGTTATCGTATATGTAGACTATCGAACCATGCTTACTATTATGAATATAAAATGATACCTTAATAACAATTTAAAAACAAATGAAAAATAGATTAAATCATTAACATGTTTTATAGGTAACTATTGATAGAACTATTGGATGATGAGCTATGTATCAGCAAAAATGATGAATATTATGAACGCGTTCATCATGCTTGTACACGCCCTTTCCTCTGTAAACTACATTGTTTTCCCGGTGAGGGTCTTGGTATCAATTACTCCATCTATCGTCCGAATATTTTTTTTCACTATTTCTCCCAGTTGATCTACATTTTCTACGTCAATTTTAGCAATTAAATCATATTCTCCGAAGAGTGGATGTATTTCAAGAATCTGAGGATTTTTCAAGAGAGTGTTATAGACTTCATGTTCTTTAGTAGGGGCTGTATTTATCAATACAAATGTTTTTGACAATGACGATTCCTCCTGTTTATTTCAATCATTATTTTCTTTAACATCACTGATATTTCCGCAACATAAACAGTAGATAACCTTTTTTCCACTTTCTGCAATCATGGTTTTCACAAATGTCGAATGGCAATTGGGGCATTTTTGTTCATCTTTCATATTTACAACTCTAAATAGGCATCATTTCTTTAAAAAAATCAAGGAAGAACTTTAAGCTATTGTATCGCTTTTAGTTCAATACGGGTTATATTATGTTTTATTAATCTCCCCTATATAAGATTTATGAATGAAAGTGCAATTCCTGAAAAAAATATGTGATCTTTCTCCTTTGAGCCCATATAAACAATTCATTCAGACTAACCTTAGCAGATCCATAGTAATCAACACGGGTACTGTAAATATCATACCCCTTCTTGTATAACCCATGAAAATTATCAAAAAAGACAAGATTAAGATCTAACTGGTCTTTTATAAGAAAGCATGAACATGATGGAAAAAAAGTAGCATTCTTGTTTTATTGTTTTCGTAAACTGCTCTAGATAAAAACCAGTTGAAAAGAAAAGTATTTCATAAAGATTTTTCTTTTCTCATTTCTGAAGAACCGTTTCATAAATGAACAGTTATTTTTATGAATGTGTTCTAAAAATTTGATAAAATATGAGTGAATTTTCATGGATAAAATATTAAAAATTGCTGCGATTGAAACATTTTATGGTGGATCACATCAAGTTTTTATTGATGGTTTGATACAACACTCTCGCCATAACATTACCCTTTTTATGCTGCCGGATCAACGCTGGCGCTGCCGGATGGAAAAGAGTGCTGCAGAAATAATTCAGAATGCCGATAATCTTAATGAATTTGACCTGATCTTTGTGACCAGTCTCTGCAATGTAGCTGAGTTGAAGGCGCTTATAGACCCAAGCTGTCCACCTGTTGTGTTATATGTTCATGAAAATCAGCATACATACCCTCGAAGTACTCAGCAGAGAAAGGATTTCAATCTTGAGTGGATCGATTTCATGAACACAGTCACCGCTGATCTTGTGATATATAATTCTGACTTCCATCGCAATAGTTATCACCAGGCCCTCAAAACGTTTATCCTGGAAATCCCCCACACCACACTTTCACCCAAATACTGGATAAAACGTGCACAGGAACGATCGCTCACTCTTTACCCCGGGACGGATATTGCAGATAACCTTTCTGAACATGATTCTGTAAACAATATGCCACGGATAGTTTGGAACCATCGCTGGGAATACGATAAACAGCCAACCCTTTTTTTAAAGACACTTATTCGATGCATGGAAGCGGGATATGATTTTGAAGTAATCCTGTTAGGCGAATCACCACCCGTTCTATCGAAGAAATACAAAAATCTTATCAATCAACTCTCTGAACGCATTATTCATTATGGATATGTGGAGTCCCGAAAGGATTATTTTTCTCTTCTTTATTCGGGGGATATTGTTGTCAGTACCGCTATTCAGGAAAATTTTGGGCTTTCAATCGTCGAAGCCGTTCAGTGCGGTTGTTTCCCTCTGCTTCCAAATCGTCTTTCTTATCCTGAACTTATTCCAGAAGAGTATCATCCCAGTGTGTTGTATAATACTGATGATGATCTGTTTTTCCGTTTGACTACTATCCTTGAAAAAAAACTGTTTTTGCAAAAGGATTTATGTCAGAAGTTTATGGTGCACCGATGGAAAAATCGTATTGATGAGTATGATGATCTTTTCAATACCTTATTTTTGAAAAAATGCTTTATTTAAGTGATTCTTTTCAATAATAGTCCCCCTTCTATTACATAAATGTCATGGCTTTTCCCCAGGGGAAGAAAACACCTGATGGTGTTTTATACCATCTTTTCATGCGATTCATCCCACAACTTAAAAGTTGGGGATTTCTCGCTTGGCATCTCAATTAACTTAAAAATTTTGAATATTCGTAAAACGGGCATCTAATCTAAAAAACATTTCTCGATACGAAAATTTCTCATAAAAAAATTTATTAATGATTGTAATATTACAGTTTAAAACTATAATATCATGGTTATAATATGTGTGATTGTAACTGTCAACCAAATCCCTTAAAAAAATATGTAAAAGCCCTGCACTGTCCAACAAGATGGAAAATTATACGTTTTATTGGTGAAAACAAAAAAAGCACCAAAGAAATCTATGATTTTCTCCAAAACAACAACGAACATATCACCTTATCTGGATTATATTACCATCTCTCAGAACTCAAAAAAGCAGGGATCATCAATGTTGCTGAATATAAAGAAGAAGGTGGTGGGGCACCAGAAAAAATCTGGAAATTAAAAACAAAAAAAATCGTCATCGATTTATTAGACGAGGAGCCTTAGAAAACATGATTGCAATACAGGCAGAGAATCTGCAAAAAACATTTGGAACAGTCAACGCAGTTAACGATGTCAGCTTTACTGTGGAAGAAGGCGAAGTGTTTGGGTTCCTGGGCCCCAATGGTGCTGGAAAAACCACTACCATACGGTTACTCACTGGGATTTTAACCCCAGATTCAGGAATGGTAACAATAAAAAACATAAACATGAAAAAACACCCTATTGATGCAAAAATGATGATGGGCGTTATTCCTGAAATGGGAAATGTTTATGTTGACCTAACTGCGAAACAAAATCTTATGTTAGCAGGTAAATACTATGGATTATCCAAAAAAGAATTAGATCATAAAGCAACTGAGTTACTTTCCACACTGGAATTGTATGACCGCAGAAATGATTCAGTCCGAACGTTTTCAAAAGGTATGAAACAACGAATTAGCATTGGTTGTGCTATCATTCATGATCCAGAGATTCTTTTTTTAGATGAACCCACTGAAGGACTGGATGTGAAAAGCCGTCGATTAATTGTAAAGATAATACAGGATATGAACAAGAAAGGATGCACAATTTTTCTTACCACTCATAATATCGAAGAAGCAAATAAATTATGTGAACGAGTATGCATTATTCATAATGGTCAGATTGTCGCTATTGATCGACCTGAACAACTGAAAAATACATTTGATAAAACACAGTCAATCAAAGTAAGCTTTGATCAAAACGTGAACAAAGAGTTATTTACTTCTGACTGTATTTTAAAAACAGAACATAGTGGGGATAAATGGATTTTGTATACGAAGGACCCTGATAAATTAGTGAAATATATTGTGTCTCTTGCAGAAAAAAATGATTTAAAAATCGTTTCCCTTTCGACAAGTGGTCCAAGTCTTGAAGAAGCATTTGTCCGACTCACTGATGGAGGAGAACGAGTATGATTCCGTTCTTCCATGGCATAGTGGTCACTGCTGAAAAAAACATCAAGATCTATTATAAAAAAGCACCAGTGGTTATTTTCGGATTATTGTTTCCATTGTTTATGTTTACTTCGTTTTATATGGGAAGAAACCTGGATATTACTATTTTTTTCCCTGGTTTTCTGGCTATGGCCTTGTTTTTTACCTCCTCCTCTGTTGGTCCATTGATTACTCCTTGGGAGAAACAAGCAGGTACCTATGAACGATTACTTTCGTTTCCTGTAAATATTCATACTATTATCCTTGGGGATGTGGTGGCTGGAGCGATTTATGGAATCTTGATAACGTCTCTTGTTATGATCGCAGCAAGTATATTTTTAGCCTTTCCTATGATTAATATACTTATTATCATTATTTCGTTGATATTGGGTCCTATTTGTTTTGCTTCTTTAGGTGTAGCATTAGCGTCTCCTTCGGTACGTTCCCCATCTCATATCATGATGTTTTCCAGTTTAATACGGTTCCCATTGATTTTTATCAGCGGTATTTTCATTCCCCTATCTGAATTACAAGGACCGGTTCGTGTGGTATCTTACTTTTCTCCGCTTACGTATCTTGTTGACTTGTTTCATGCAGGATTGGATGGATATTCCGTGTTTCCGGTGATTGTAGACTTTCTTGCGTTAGTGTTATTTACAGGCATGTTCTTGATAATATCAAGTTATTTTCACAATAGAAATATGATGAAAGGATTATAAATAACATATGAAAATGGAATTTTTAAAATTGACTTCCAAAAACTTATTTTTTTATATATTGGGGTAGGATAATACAATTATTTATTTAGCAAAATTAAAATAAACTGAATAAAAACTTAAGTAAATACAATCACCTGAAATCCGCTATCCCAATCGGAGCAAGCTCTGGGGGATTTCGCAGATTTCCGATGATTATATTTACTTTTCCTTGCTTAAATCAGATAATTAAGCATAAGAGTAATTTTGTCAATTTTAAAATACGAGTTCATATCCCTTCACCAAAGAATGTTAATAATTACAATAATTCGGTTAGTATCAAGATCAAAATAAGGATATAAAAAGAAAAAAAGAAGGTTTTTAGAATGTTCGTTTATTTTTCCGTCGATTTTTTCAACGATATCTTCAACAAAAAGTCAAAAGTAGCCGCTTTGTTACCCGCCCATAATTGAAACATTTATTACAAATAATATATTTAAATGTTTCTATTGAAGCATATTTTTTACTATTTAAATCAAATTACATGTCCTGCGGCTATTTTTTGTATTATGTAACTAGCAGATTTTGTCTTGGTCTTACTCATACTGAAATAAACAAGGGGTAAATATGATTTTTGATGATGAATGAAAGAATAATTATTTTTAATTAAATATGGGACTCCAATGTATTTATGCCGGTAAAAATGGGTATGATGTCCCTTCCCCTGGGTATTAGTATAACTTTA
>CAYPUK010000105.1:0-10590 GCA_964414035.1 uncultured Thermoplasmatales archaeon
CCCAACAGCTGATTTTACCTACACCACAACAGATCTCACAGCAGATTTCACAGATCAAAGCACTGACTCTGATGGGAGTATTGCTAGCTGGAGTTGGGATTTTGGTGACGGATATACTTCCACATCTCAGAATCCTTCGCATACTTACGGCTCAGATGGCACATATACTGTTAGTTTAACCGTTACTGATGATGGTGGAGCAACAGATACAGCATCTCAAGATGTAACAGTATCAAGCAGTACTACTAATTCTCCGCCGACCGCCGACTTCACTTATACTACAACTGATTTGACGGCTGACTTTACTGACCAAAGCACTGACTCTGATGGGAGTATTGCTAGCTGGAGTTGGGATTTTGGTGACGGATATACTTCTACATCTCAGAATCCTTCGCATACTTACGGCTCAGATGGCACATACACAGTTAGTCTAACAGTCACTGATGGTGAAGGAGCAACTGATACAACATCACAAGATGTCACTGTTTCAAGTGGCAGTACCGGAAGCTACATGTACGTTTCCGATATCAGTTGGAGTTCAGCCGGCCCACATCTCAAGTCACAGGTGACTGTCATAGCAGACTCAGGCAGCGTTGTCAGCGGTGCAACAGTATACTATACGTTGACCAACCAGGATACTGGTGAATCTCAAAGTTTCACGGGAACCACAGATTCCAATGGCCAAATAGAGTTTATGTGGAAACAAGCTCCCACTGGATATTATGAGGGATTAGTAACAAACGTTGAACATAGTTCATATACATACGATGCAACATTAGATGCCGATAATCCAGACTACTATACACACTAAAAACAACACCTCTCCCCTTTTTTCTTTTTTTAAACTTTTTTTATGAAATATTTGTAAAAATATAGTTAATAATTTGGTAATTTTGATATTCTCTTAAAAATTATGAGTTATATTTATAAGTTTTGACTTTTAAATTAAGAACATAAGTGATAAACATTATGAAATTAAAATTAACATACCTATTCATAATAATACTCATACTTTCATCAATATCTACTTGTTTTACCTATGCAGAAGAAACATCGCCTAAACTAGAAAATAAAGATATATCCACATTAAATACGTTTAATATCACTCTTAGCAAACCAGAGGGATTCCTCTACTTATTTGATATTCCCGTAGTCTCGCTACCCCCTATGATGCCATTTGATGCAATTATCATTGGATCAATAACCATCACTGCATCTAGCGACAATTCAGAACTCGGCCACGTTGAATTCTATGTTGACAACGAACTCAAAACAACGGTAACTGAATCACCGTATACTTGGCTTTGGAATGCACCACTTTCTCCACCTCCAATTCATACAGTAAAAGTAATAGGCTATCTAAATGATAAATCAAGCAGTGATCAAGCTAGAGTACTGTTTATCAATCCGTTTTAACCAAAGTATCTTATTATTTTTAATCTTGCATTTTCCTAGATAATTATGTTAATTAAATAAAAAAAGGGATTACCATTCTTTTGGTTTTGCAATCACATCTAAAATTTTCATATCCATCAAATGTTTACTATTTGTTCCAG
Source organism: uncultured Thermoplasmatales archaeon (assembly GCA_964414035.1). GTDB lineage: Archaea > Thermoplasmatota > E2 > DHVEG-1 > DHVEG-1 > EX4572-165. The sequence goes on from CAYPUK010000105.1 coordinate 1,557, forward strand.
TGACCAACAGTACCGTGTCAGCTCCATACCTACTCCCAGCAATACTAAGAACTGGTCCTTCAGATATCAATCCTGCATCTGCTGCCATTGCAACGATTTCAACAGCAACTTTTGTCCCTTGTCCAAACATTCTCAGAGTATCTGCTATCATCGTGGTCGTGGTAACCGTTCCTTGTTTTTTCCGATAATAATCATTCCACGTATGAAAAATCATTGGACCTGTAAAAATTGAAACATTTTTTTGATCCATTTTCTTTTTATTTTCATCAGTCAATTCTTGTTTGCCGATTTCTTTAAAACCCGTTGAATGAGTCACTGCAACAATCTTTAAATCATCTGGAAATAGATCTGCGGCTAATACACCTGTTTTTCCACGAGTTGTAGCAACTACTATTTCTGAAATACCTTGCTCAATTGCATACTTTTTTGCATGTTGTAACACTTCTTTTGTTTCTAAGTGAGTTGTATCTAGCATAATCTAATCCCCACAATAAGAAACAAAAGAGTGAGGGCATATAAAATCAACGATTGTTAAAAAAACTGGTTAAAGATATCTAATGAAAACTGAAAAAAACAGTGAATAAAATTTTATTAAGATTCAGCTTTTTTTAATTCTTCTTCCATCATTTTCTCAAGTTTTTTATCAATACCAAGTTCATGAGATATATCTTGCATATCTGCAATGATTTTTTCCCAAAGTACTTGTTGACCAAGAGCAAAATCCCACATGTCAAGTTTTTTTGCTCCCTCAGCTTCTTTGAATTCTTCTATGAACTTTTTTTTATCTTCATCATTCATCCTTGCATCACCAGATTAATTCTTTGATTATGATTTTTTTTGCATGGCTCTTAATTGTTTAATACGAGCAATCTTTGACATTTGATCAAGCATTTCTTCCCATACTGCTTCTTGATCTAATGCAAAAAACCACATGTCAAGCTTCGTATCTATGTCTGCATCTTTGAAATCTTTAAGGAATGCTTCTTTGTCTTTTTCATCCACAGGAAATCCCTACCAGGTCATACATTAAACAACAGGTTTTATCTTTTTTCCTTTTTATAGAATCATGCTTATCAATCTTTCGGTTTGCTGATGATGAATCCTTTGTGTTTTTTCCGCCATTCTGCCCATACTTTTAGCATTGGCGGCAAAATAAGAATGGTGGTTAGTAATGAGTATATGATGGTAATTGAGGAAATCAACCCAAATTGTTGCTGAGGTGTGATGGGAGCAAGCATCAAAATACCGAAACCAGCTACCGTGGTTGCAGCTGAAGCAAGAAGTGCTCCACCGGTATGACTTACTGTTGAAGATACTGCTTTGTCGATATCTCCCGTGGTATCTGCGATCAATCGGAATCGTTGCACTGCATGAATTGCATAGGTGACACCTAGTCCAATTGTAATAGATGTTATCATCACCGTCATAATGTTTAAATCCAAACCAATGAAATACATAGTCCCTAGGATCCAACTGATCGATAAAAGAACAGGGATAAGAGTTAGTAAACTTAACATAGGATTTTTGAAAACAATAAGAAGCACAATAGCTGCAAGAATTATACAAATCATAGTGGAACTAATCTGGCTTTCTGTAAGAGATTGAGCGGTAACATACATCAGAGTTTCAGATCCAGTAACGGTAACCTTCACCTCATCAAAATTAGTACTATCTTCAGTAAGTTGTGTATACAATCGTTCCCCTTTTCCACTCGCTTCTTCAGCCTCTTCGGATTGCGATTCACCATTGGTATACACTCTGATAACTGTTGCATCATAGGAATCATCATTTTTGTGCAATACTGAACTCATATCTTCTTTGAACTGATTATGAGTGAGTAAATAGGAATAGAACTCTTTGACCTGTCTATCAGATGAGGGAATATGTTGTTGATTGAGATCAAATCTTGTCTGTAAACTTTCATTTTGTTCCACGGCATCATAAATAATAGAAATAACCGAAACGATTTTTGGTTCTCCATTTGGATTCATTGCAACATAATCATTGCCCTGAATATTTTCCACGGTTTGTTTAATACCAGATAATGTTTCAGTAGTAGCCACAGTTCCTTCAATAAGCACATATTCTTGATCCATTCCAGAAAAAGGAAATGTTTTCCCGATTTCATCAAAAATTTGAACAGTCGGATTGTCTTCCGGGAGCATGCTAGCCATATCAAAAGAGGTTTCAACTTGTAAGGCAGCAACACCCATTACTGCTGAAAGAACAATTGCAATTCCAATCACTGTTTTTGTATGATGAATGAGCAGAATTGATAGTTTTTTTAACCATTGTTCTAGAGAGTGTTTAGATGATTTTGGTTTTTTTGGCATCCATTTTTTATCGATTAGATACCGAGTTGCCTGAAGAAATGTTAGGGTGATGATAAACGTGAAAATGATACCAAGAGCAGATAATAATCCTAGGTCTTGAATAGGTTTAATGGTTGCCGTTAAAAATGAAAGAAAAGCAATGACTGTAGTAATAGTTGCAAGAAAGAGAGCAGTACCAATTTCCTTAATTGATAATTTGATGGATTCAGAAACAGTTTTTCCGCTTGCTAGTTCCGATCGATAATTATGAAACATGTGAACTGCATAATCCACCCCAAGACCAAGCATGAGGGGGACTAATGCAACATACATCATGTTGAAATTTATTCCGAGTAAGACCATGGTGCCGAAAACCCAAAGGAGTGAAAGGGAAAGACCAACCAAAGGAAGAAACATGTAACTAGCTTTTCGAAAGGTGATGAATAATAAAATGAGAATGGCAATGAAAATTGATGGCATGATAATCTTGTTTGATTCCATTGCGACTTCATCTATTTCAATTGATAATTGGGTGTTTCCTGCTGTTTTTAATGAAAAATCTGAGGAAAGTTCAAGATCATTGATTTCTTGATTAAGTGTTTCAACAATATTTTTCCTTTTTTCTTCGGAAAGACTTCCGTTGATAAACGCCATGAGCAATGTTTTTTCAGCGGATTGCTCAATTTCATACTGTTTCGGTAAAAATGTAAGTGTTGATGTTTTCAAATCATTCAAAAAACTTGGTTTGATGAATAGTGTTTCCTCGGAAACATCTGTATCTGGAGCAATATCTGATGTAATCCACCAGGATTCTACATCAGTTAAGGATATCTCATTGATAGTATTGTCATTGTTTTCTAGCATCGTTTCCATGTCATCGAAGTGTTCAAAGGAAAATGAGGAAAACTTGCTCATCATCCCATCAGATATCTTTGATAACACTGGTCGATGTTGCATGGTTTCAACAAGGTTTTGAAGGGTTTCCATTTCTGTGTTAACTCGTAACCAAGGAAGGTGAAGGATGGGGAGTTGATAATATTGAAATTGTGTTGAAAAGTTTCCTAGTCGAGCAGGCATACCAAACCCATCGTTTTCTGGTGCTATGCCATAGGTTTCTAGTTCTGTTTTATTCACGGTCCATGTGATTTTATTATTTTGCTCTTCAAAAGAAAGATCTGCTGAAGAAAGTTGTATAGGAAATGATGTGTCTAAGCCAGGTGGACTAATCCATAAAACAACTGAAGTGTTAAACGTATTTCTAAGTTCTTTGTTTCTGATTTGGGAAACAATGTTTTGTAGATTGGGAAAAAATCCTTCCCCAACCGTCCATAGTTCGTTTTTTGGTTCTAAATGAGCCGCAATCCGATAATCAATATCCTGTAGTGCGTTTGGACCGATAAGATTGGAAAAAGAAATGGACCATTCCATGACGTTAAGTGGGAAAAATGGTTTTGTAAGTTGTTCTTGTAAAGATGAGAGATCATAGACTTCAATGGTAAACGTTATGGTTTCATCTTGCTGGTGAATATATACGTTTTTAATGTCAGCGCTTTCAAATGATCTTCCTTTTGATAATCGAGGGAATCGTTTGTATTCATATGCTTCATTTGGATCATTACTTTGCAATAATGATTTTTCTTCAAAAGTTGGATCGGTGAGGATGTCTTGTAAAACAGTTTGAATTTGTTCATTAGTACTATTTTCTATCGTTGTGTTATATTCCATACCACAAATCATTTCAATAAAATTGGTAAAACTCATCACTGCTTCAATATCCTCAGTTTCAGATAGACGTTGGGAAAGGCTATGAAGACTTCTAATCGATTCAGGGGTGAGTAGATTTTCATTTGATTTCTGTTCAGTTAGAATCATGACCACGTCTTGATTTTTTCCAAAGTAGTCACTGACTCTACTGTTTGCATTTGCAATTTCTGAATCTGGCATAAAGTCCTCAGTTGATGTGTTCATGTTTATGCCGGGGATGTTGATAGCAAAAGCAATAGTGAGTAGTATGGTAAGTAGAATGATGAGGTACGGGTGTTTTTCTACTTGTGTACCAATTTTATCTAACATGATTTGTGTTGTCCCCCTATTCAAAGTCGCGTTGTGAATCTAAGTGGGTTTTTTAATTCTATGGTATCTATTATTTATCGTCAATATATAAACGTTTCGATACCGAACGGTTCTATATCGAAATATATAAATAGGGCAAAAGACTACATAAGAAGCAATGGCCACTATTTTCAACTTTCAAACAAAATCAGGTAAACAACGAGGAATCCTTGCCGTCTACATTCTACATACTTTGAACAAAAAACCAAAATCCGGTTATGACATCCTTAAAGAAATCACAGAAAAAACACACGGAACCTGGACACCAAGCAAAGGAACCCTGTATCCACTCCTCACCAAACTTGAAAAAGACAAATTAATTCGAATCAACAAAGTTGAACAACGATCAAAAACCGTGTACGAAACAACAGAAAAAGGAATAGAACAACTCAAAAACATAAGAAAACATGCAAAAGAAATGGAAGAAAAAATCAATCAATTCCGAAATATGCTTTCAGAAATCATCAACCAAGAAAAATCTGAAATCATCAGCACGATGCTAGAGATTAGAAAACTTGTCATTGAACTATCACAAACAAAACATGATGAAATTCAAAACATGCTTGATGAAACATTACAAGAATTACAAAATCTAGCAAAAAAGGAGGGAATACCCATTGAATAAAAAAGAAAAGATCGGATTTGTTATCGATATTACCATTAGTTTTTTTGTTGGACTAGCCATAGGAATCTACTTTTTTTAAAGCCCATAAGAAGAAAGCAGTAAATCAGGCTCTACGAAATATTGTAAAGAGAAATTTCATTTTGAATAAAAGATCGATAGAAATCGCTGAGAAATTGTTAGAAAAAGAATAAAACCTCACGACGGATTGCAATCGATGCAATTAGCAAAATTTCTAGTAAAAAAATTCAGGATAGATTGGCACAAAAATCCTTAAAAAACCGATTTAGAGGTTGAATAAATGAATAAAAAAATAATAATTTCTTTACTCTTGCTGATTAGTTTCACACTTCCCTTTTTCTGTGGTTGTTTAGATGAATCAGAACCATCTTCAGAACAAGATTATTTGACAACTATCGACACCGAAGGACTTGTTGGTTACTGGCGATTCGATGAAAAATATTGGACGGGCAATCAAGAAGAAGTCAAGGATAGTTCAGGACGTAATAATCATGGAACAATCTTTGAAACTGCTCAAGTACAACCTGGAAAACTTGGGAAAGGACTTGCTCGTTTTGATGGAATAAATGATTACATTGTCATTGAAAATAGTGATTCTTTAGAACCAGAGGAAATAACTGTTGAGACTTGGGTGAAAAAAACGGGGTCAACTTCGTTTGAATACTTAGTATCCAAGGGAGCATCAGCAGATGATCATTCCTCTTATGCTTTGTATACTGATGGGGATGGCGGACTTAGTTTTTACATTACTGATGGTATAAATGTAGCAAAATCACCGCATGTTGATTCTTCTTTATGGGATGGATCCTGGCATCATATCGCAGGATCATTTGATGGATCAACCGTTCGATTATATATTGACGGTGAAGAAGTTGAATCAGGATTAGATTATAACATATCAATTGGATATAATCTGACCACTCAGAACAATCTTTATTTTGGAAACTACAACGGAAGTATTACTCATCCGTTCCATGGCGATTTGGATGAAGTGCTTATTTGGAATAAGGCATTGAGCGCTACAGAAATCCTCCAGCATTATACGGCTGCAAAAGAAATTAGTTCAACGGTAGTAGAAACCTCAACATCACTAACTGGTTTAAAAGAAGAAATTCGACAGCAACTCTCTGGTTTAACCCATTCAGATCTTGTGATCATCAAAGGAAATAATCTTAGCATTCAAGAAGAATTATTGATGTATTTTGCCCAACAACAACTCCCAGATTTAGCAAAAATCGAATCCGTTTATGATACGGAAATTACTAATATTTCCGAGTTTGCTTCCAATTACCAAAAGATTATCTTTTTAGGCGGCAACAAAACTAACGAAATCATACAATATCTTTTCGCCTCGGATTACCTTGAAATCGAAGAACAATACCTTTCAACTCCATTTGTTGCATCCTTTGGAACAAGCTACCATCTAAACAAAGATGTGATCATTTTTTCTACCGGTTTAGAAACAACACAATTAAAAAACAAAGGGCCCGATCGATCACCACTTAGCCAAATCATGGATAAACGATTAACTCCAATCGTTGCCACAATTGCAAGTATTACCATTATTCATTTAGCTAATCTTTTTGGCAGCACCATTAGTGAATTCTTCTTTGATTTCACTAGTGAAAAACTTGGCGAGCGGAAAAAGAAGAAACACGAGTTCAAAGAGAAGAAAAAAACAGTCAAAAAATCTGTTGTTCACGTTAAAGAAATTGCTTCGATTGTTGTTGCTATCATTGTTCTTTCACTTTCTCTTAGTTGGACCTGGTCCACGGATTTAACACATTTTTATTCATTACTTCTCATCAATCTTTTCGTGGTAAGCATTTTTTATCTGATTAGAGAAGGACTTAGAGTTCGTTATTCTAAAAAATACTCATTAATTACAGAACATGTGTTTTGGCCGCTTGGATCAATTCTTACTTTTTTTAGTACGATTCTAGGTAATACCTTTTCACTTGCTTCATATATTGCTCTAGAAAATGAAGAAAAAGAAAAACGATATAGTAGGATGTATTTCACCATTTTCAGTATTCTTTTTGGATTAACCCTTCTTACCTTCATTCTTAACATACTAGTTGCATCAGAGGTACTTCAAATGTTTTACACATTCACCATTATGGCCGTGTTCATTGATATGACTCCAATTCAACCCATGGATGGATATGAAATAAAGAAACATAATATGAAACGATGGATTGCATTATACATTCCAGTATTTATTGTGTATGTTATTATCATGTTTTCAACGCTGTTATAATACATATTGTTAACAAAGTTAATATGGGATAAGATTCTAAGGATGTTTCATGGCACAAGCAGCATTTGCAGCAGGATGTTTTTGGGGCGTTCAACACGAGTTTGATCAAATTAAGGGTGTAACTAAGACGATAGCTGGATACATGGGAGGATCAACTAAGAATCCTACGTATGAAGCGGTTTGTACGAATACAACAGGTCATGCTGAAACCGTTTATCTTGAATATGATGAAAAAATCATTTCATATGAAGAATTAGTGGACATCTTTTGGAAAATTCATGATCCAACACAAAAGAATAGACAAGGACCTGACGTTGGGTCACAATATCGATCAGTGATTTTTTATTATACTGATGACCAAAGAAAACTTGCTGAAACTTCAAAGAAGAATCTTGATTCTTCAGGTGTGTTTAAAAAACCAATTACTACAGAAATCGTTGCTGCATCAGAATTTTACCCTGCAGAAGAATATCATCAACATTATTTCAAGAAAAAAGGAATGGGAGGCTGCAAAGCATAGCTATTCATCAACTTTATTTTAGAAGAGAGTATGGGGGAGCGTGGAGAGGATGGGATGCGTAAAAGATGGAGAAAATCACTCCCCCTGTTGGAAAGATTTATCATTGCACTGTTTCATGAATCTATGTATTTATAAGATTAATCTCTATATTTTATATAGTCAATAAAATTAACAAAACGAATCTACCGATAAAAATTACCAAGTTCTTCATCGATAGCTTCGGCTATTTTTAACATTTCATTAAAAACTCTCTGCGTATCTTGACGGATTTCTTCAATGCTTTTTTGCAAACTTTGAGATCTAAGTCGATACCGGTTTTTTTCTTTAACAACAAGACCTGCTGACATAAAATTATTCAAATGATACACGATCGCACCGCGGCTTAAATCAAGTGTCTCAGCGATCTCATCACTAGTAAGCCCATTTCCTTCAGCCGTATCCTTTACCAGTAATCGAAAGATTCTTCCTGCAGTATTATTCTTGTCTCGTTGGGAAAAGTATCCAAATGATTGGCAGATAAAATCGATATCACCTGTGAGATTGCCAGGTGCAGGAGTTCTTACTTTTTTCAATCGAATTCTATATGCCATACCATACTATTTGTTTTAACTAGAATATAACTTTTTCGATAATTCTTTATTTTTGTCAATTTAAAGTCAACAAAAACAAAAGTTTTATATAGTAGTACCTACACACTATATAGTGTCAACTTAAAGTTGACGAAGATAAAATTATGCTAACCAAAAAGAGGTAAGATAAACATGAACAAAGACGAAAAACCTAATAGAAAAAATAGAAACAACAGAGATCCAAATGATTTCTTCAACAGATTCTTCGGCAATCACTTCAACCAATCACCACAAGATATCTTCGATCTCTTCGAAGAACAAGTAAGACAAATGCAACAAGAAATGAATAGATTCAACCAGTACAACAACCAACAATCCGAAAACAAACCACGAATTTACGGCTGGTCATACTACATGGGGCCCGATGGAAAACCACACTACCAAGAATTCAGTAACACTGATGAAATGCCAAACATGCCACAAATGTCAAATCCAAAGGCACCCGAACTCTCAACTGAAAAAACCGATCCATTCATCGATGTCATAAACGGCAAAAAAGAAGTTTACATCACCGTAGAACTTCCAGGTGTCGACAAAGAAAACATCGATGTCGAACTC
>CAYPUK010000106.1:0-21695 GCA_964414035.1 uncultured Thermoplasmatales archaeon
TTGTTCAGATTAAACGAATTAGAAATCGTGGTTTATTGGATAAAATGATTACTTTTGGTTTGGATTGGAGAAAGAAACCTACGTTTTATTGGGTTAGTACGGTTGATGGAAAAACACATGATAGTTCAGAAATTACTTCTGCTGGTGGAGAAGAAGGAAATGGAGTGTTTAATACGTGGGATTCATTTGGAGAAGATAGTAAAGCAAATTTTTATGTTGAGGATGAACAAGAGACTTCGCAAGTAACTATTAGTATTTTTGAGCAAGAAAAAACTGGGTTATTTGGACGAAAAACGCAAGATGTTGAAATGTTATCAATTGATTTAACATATAATTTTAAGACTGGACGGTGGACTGGTGATGATTCGTTCAAAGATGATGATGGATATGGTCATGTGAGAGGTGAAACCTATGAGATTTGGTTTGAACTGTATCAATCAGACAAAGATCATGATAAAATCCCATATTGGACTGAGGTCAATGTACTTGGTACTGATCCATTGGTTGATGATTCTAAGTTGGATCCTGATGGGGATGGAATTCCTACTGCTTGGGAATGGAAATGGGGTTATGATCCACATTCCTATGATGATCATATCAATTTAGATCCAGATATCGATGGCATTGAAAATATTGAAGAATACAAGATGAGGAAATATTATTCTGATCCGTATCAGCCAGATATGTATCTTGAAATTGATGGCATGCACAAGGGAGGATTATTAGAATGTGATTTTCGCGATCATGTTTCTTACGAAGAAACACATCAAATGTTAATTGAACGGTTTGCTCAACATGGAATAAACTTATATATTGATTATGGCTGGCCGGATGGGCCGATTAACGGTGGAGGAGAATTATTAGAATACATGAAAGTTAATGATGATACTGTTGGGCATCATCATAATAAATTTTATCAACATCATTTTTCAGATGATCGCAAAGGAATCTTTCGTTATTGTAGTATTGTGGTTAATGCAGGATTTATCAGTCCCGGTGATTTCAATTATTATGATCATATCATGATTGATAGTGGATCGAAATTAATGATGAAACGTCTTGCATTCACTGAAAAATATCGAAGGGTACTTCTTGCGAAAGGAATCTTGCATGAACTTGGTCATTCTATAGGATTCATGCCATGTAATTTCTATGGAATTGACATACAGGATGGAACACAGGATGTTAAATGGCCAACTCAATTAACTAAAGAAGAATACGATAGCTACGGTGAACAGTATTATAGTATTATGAATTATAATTATATTTTTGGTCCTACAAAAAAACAAATTCGTTGTTTTGATTACTCTGATGGAAGTAATGGCGCCCCTTATGATCGGAATGATTGGGATTATGTGTACGTTCCTGCATTTCAAACAGATCAGCCAGGTTATGAGGAAGCAATCCCTGCGATAGATGAAACATTTGAGGATGTGGAAATTGAACAAATTGATAGTGATTTCTTCCTTAAAGGTTGGACATATAATGAAAACATAACTCGATTAAATGAAGAAAAGTTACCACAGCTATCATTTGTGCCAAACGTGGATTGTGAATATAGGGTCTATGTTAAACAAAGTGAAGATGGTATTGAAGAGAATACAAATCAAATTCGAGTATATGCACGACCAAATGTTGCTCCTACCTTTGCTGAATTTAGCCTTATTTATGAAGGAAAAATACACGAGGATTTAACCATTCAATTACCAGATATATCTGAGTAGATAGGTGATGAAATATTGAAATTATTTACTAAAAAACATTTTTCTTTCCTTCTTTTTGCTTGTGTCTTTTTTTGTCTGTCCAATCCATTTACCGCGTTTGCTCAAACTATGCGATACTATCCAACAGAACGTGTGGGTTCATTTGAAGAGGTTAAGCAAATTGAGTGTAGGAATAAGATAGAATCTGAAAATGATTCGTTAGAAAATTATTGTTATTGTTTTGCAATATCAGTTCAGGATCCTTCAGAACAAACGACTAGAAGCATTGAATCATCAGCATGTAATCTTGTTAATGATCTTTTGCGGATGAATATTTCGGTGTATTGGTCATTATCAAATTTTTCATCTTATGTTGCAACCACTGCTTCAACTGATCCTTTTTTTCATACCTTTTCTAAAGGAACAGTTTTGATTCCATTCACAGGTAATCAATCAAAAGATGTTCTAATCTCAATGATCATTTCGGATTATGCTGGAAATCATGAATTATCAAGGACAACACCAATTGAAATCTATATGGTTATTGATTCGTTTTCAATCTCTGTTTTACCATTGAATCATCCTAAAATTGGATTTTATTTTGGACATTATATTGGTCACATGTCAATGAATGCTTATATTGAAACTATGATTGACTCCGGTTTTTTAGATTATCAAATAATCACTGATGAAACCTTTGTTCAAAAAGTAAATAACTCAACCATAAATGTATTGATCTGGTCTGGAGGTAATACCGGGCTTTCTAAAATTGAATATGCAAAAACACTTGTTTATGAAAAAAACTTTGATAGATTAAAACGATTTATTAGCGATGGAGGAGGATATATTGGTTCTTGTTATGGTGCTAGTGTTGCTTCCTCTGGTATTTTTGTTCCATTTTCAAAAGTGTTCTCAAAAGTCAAGATGATTCCTTCTTTTGGTTTTTTATCTCTTATCCCAAGTAGTTATTTTCCTTTAGGATATAGTGGCCATAATACGGTAACATTTGAAAATAAGAGTCATCCGATTTTTTTTGGTGTATCAAATCAGACTACGACCTTTCATAGTTCTAGTCCTATTTTTCCTTGGGTTCAAAATGAAGATGATGTATTAGCCAGATTAACTGATTTTGAAGTGTCATGGCATATTCCAATGATTCCTGGAATTTATTCTGAACTGTTAGATACTTATTTTCAGTCTTGTTTAAACATGCCGATTTGGCTGAGTAAAACATATGGTGAAGGAAAAATTATCTCATTTGGAGATCATCCTGAATTGTGCTTAAGCCAGTCAAACACAAAAATCTTGCATAATGCAGTCTATTTTACTACGTCAAAAACAAAATCAGATCTTTATTTACGAGAACATTATACTCTTTCCTTTGTTTTTCATCTTATTTCTCATTCTGATCATGAACTTTTGAGATGCACCCAATCATTACCAGCGTATTTTGATGATGTTTATCAATTGGCTGATAATCTTCATAACAACTGTAAGACTATCGATGAGCTACAAACAAAGATGTATGAGTTATCATTAGGGCTTTTTTTAGATCACAAGGTATCTTCAGATACTAGGGCTCTGTTAGAAAATCCGTTTTATGATTCTTTTGAACGATGGATAAACAAGTTCAAAAATGCGTTTGAAAATTTTCAAAAAGTACTAGTTACAACAAATGCAACTGATGCTAATGTTATCCACTATTATTTTGATGATTTAAATGATACGTTATCTGAGTTATTACAAAGAACAGATCAGATCATAAAATTGGAAAAAGAATTATCCCATGAGTCATCCATTTTTCATTCATTTTTATTATTTGATACGTTAAGAACAAGGAGAAAATCTCAACATTTAGAATATCTTTTAAGATCAACATATGCAAAGTTAACTCGACTTTGGCCTAAGAATAGTTGTTTAGCAAAAACTATTTGGTATGAATATGAACGAGATTGTGTTTTAGAACAATTACAGGATAGTTCAGAATTTCCATCTTCTTTTTTACCGTTAACTCAAAAAAGGGAGGATTATTCTGGAGATATTATCTATGTAAATAGATCATTTATTGGTGGAAATGGATCTTTTAAGGCACCATTTCATAGTATCCAAGATGCTCTTGACGTTGCAAAAAATAATGACACTATTCGGGTTTATCCGGGAGTCTATACTGAAAAATTACTCATAGAAACATCAGTTCGTTTGGAGGGCGTTGGTACAAAAACCACCATTATTGATGGACAGAAAACCCCCCAACATACCGTTTTTGTGACCGCGGATCATGTAACTATAACAGGTTTTACCATTCGGAATTCATCAATTAAACGATATTCTTGCGGCATCTGTGTGTACTCATCACACAATAAGATATTTGGTAATGTTTTCACCCATAATTTTATTGGTTATGGAATGGGTCAAGCAGCATCATATAACCTCATTTCAAATAATGAGTTTTACAACAATAGTTTTATGGGTGCATCCGTAGATAATCCGCTACAAAAAAACAATCATTTTTCCAACAATCTTTTTCAAGATAATCCCTTTTATGGGTTGTATCTTATCAATTCAAATACGTTCCTTGCAAATAACAGATTTATTAATGATGGAATAACGATTTCAGCAGATGGTCGCCCAATACAAATCATATTTGAAAACAATACGATTAATGATCTTCCATTGCTTTTCTATCAAAATAAGTCTTTCGTAACATTAGAGGGAAATAGGATTGGCAGTCTCATTTTGGTGAATTGCTCATCAAGCTTCATAAAAGATTGTCAGTTTTATGATACTGACTCCTCAGTTTTTTTGATAAATTGTGAAAATATCTCAATAACTAATTGTTTCTTTGATCAGATGCTTACAGGCATAGTCACCTGTTTTTCAAAGAATGTTACAATTGCTAAAAATATTTTTCAAAATATCAGTGATACTGCGATTAGTTACCGTGTGAACTCAGAAGGCATAATACAACATAATGTTATCTCTACTAGTCGAGTGGGATTGTATTTGTTTGATTCTTTTCAAAATCAAATATTGGATAATACGATTAAAAATAATGATGTTGGTATGTCATTATGGTCCCAAAACAATAATCACAACACTGGTCAAAACAATATTGAAAACAATGTGTTTATGAGCAATAATCAACATGCATATGCTACGAATAAGAATCACTGGACCAATAACTATTTTGATGACTGGATAGGATTAAGAAATCCGTTTTTTAAAGCAATTCCTTATTTTATTAATGGAAAATTGTGGAGAAATATAGATTACCATCCTGTAAATAAAGAGATTTTGTAAAAAATATGGTATTTACAACCATTACTTTCTTTTCCTATTTTTTTCTATCAAAAAATATAAACATAATGAGCATATAAATAATGATGAAGGAATTGTCTATGGAATTTAAACGAGTTACTGTTTCATCTCAAAGTGTTCATTTGTTTTTTGGTTTATTCTTTTTTGGCTTATTGCTAACTTCTAGTATTTCAGCAGCTTTCATTGCTCCATCAGTTCGATCCATTTATTCAGATACTTTTGATTCTACTGAAACTAGCGATGTTGAGTATTGGGCTCTTTTGATCGCGGTTGGTGTTTATGAATTTGTTCCGGAGATGGATCGGCCAACTATGCTTCAAGAAGTTGCAAATTTTGAGGATTTATTACTTTCCACGAAAAACTTTGATGCAGATCATATAAAGGTGATAAAAGCTGAAGATGCAACGGTTATCAATATTGCCAAGGGTTTTAGATGGCTTGATGATCATGAGGATGAAAATGATTTTTCCCTTGTGTATTTGACCACTCATGGATTTCCGCATTGGTGGGACCGACCTCCATTTGATGAATCAGATGGAAGAGATGAAGCATTAGCAACTTATCGCGGTTTTTTACCTATTGAAAGTCCGTTTCGTTGGGAACATATGTCAAATCCTTTTGGCATTATTCTAGATGATCAATTCAATCATTGGTTTAATAATCTAGAGTCTCAGGGTGTGGGCGTTATTGTTGATAGTTGCCATAGTGGCGGGTTTAATGATTATTTTTCATTTCAGCGAAAGCATGAATCCAATCAATTTGCTGTGGATTTTGCTAGTGAATTGCAAGGACAAAATAGGATTGTGGTCACTAGTGTTCCTGAAGATGAAGTCTCGTATGGATCCTATTTTAGTCATTATTTAATTCAAGGAATGTATGGAGTTGCAGATACGGATTATGATAACATTGTTACTATGGAAGAGGCATTTATTTACGCTAAGGACCGAGTAGAAAGTCAAACTCGTATGAGTCCTCAAATCTTTGATCATTATCCGGGTGAATTGCCTGTTACTCACATTTGATTTCCTTTATTTGATTAGTTTTAAAAACAGAGAAAAAATATGGTGCTCTAAGCACCTCCCATATCAAACCGGTATAAGAAGGAAGATGAGAAGGAAAGTCTGGGGAAACTTCTCATATCCTGCGGTTGAGATGGGATGGTGATGCACTCCTTAAAAAAACTACCAGCCCAGACTTTTTGATTTCTTCTACTAGCATGGATACATTGGATGTTTAAGTAGCTTTTTCGCAGGTAGGTATGCAGTTACTGATTTTACTGTCAAAAATGAAGGGTTTTTTCAATCATTTTTTGAGTTAATCAAATTGTTTTGTAACAGTTAAAAAGAAGCATTAAAAAGAGAATAAATAGGCATGTTTTTAAGCGATAAACCGATTCATTTTTTGAAGGGTGGAGAGTACTTAACGATGAAAAAAAAGATTACGTATACCGTGCCAAAACAGATTCCGTTATTTGAGGAGAACGATGATGGTAAGTTAAAAGAATACGATCATTCCTCCTAACCTCTTTTCTTTTAAAGAATCGATTATTCAAATGTACGTTGATTATCTTTGATAATAAGTTGTTTTGATGAAAGAATTGTATAATTATTGACTTGTTCAACTCGGTTAATATTTACGTCTAATCGTTGGTCGTATCGGATTTGTAAGGGATTAGTAAGTTTTTGAAATGTTTCATTTGTTCCATCGTCTACACAAAGACGAATGTGTTGTGCATCTTCAACCCCATAATTGTTATGAATCTCTGAAGTGCTTGATCCAGTCCCTGCACATTCTACCGGGATCCAACCGTTTTCACTGATTTCTTTTCCAACGAAAAGTTCAGCCCAGACATGAGGAATTGCTGTATTGTTTGATATAAGATATCCTTTGATGTATCGGCTGGGGATGCCAACTGCTTTACACAATGATAAATACAGGTAAGTTAGATCGTCACAATCCCCAACACCTTTTTCGTATGTTTCATCTGCTGGTTGAGGTTGATACGTTCCATGTTTCTCATATTGTGTATTGTTCTTTAACCAGGAGAATAATTGTTTTCCAAGAAGGAATGCATTTGTGGTATCTGCTTGGTCTTTAACCGTTTGAGCAAGTGTTGAAAGCAAGGGATGATTTGGATTAATGATGGTTTGTGTCTCATTACCCATTGAATGACAATAAGATTTAACGATTTCTGGGTATTGTTCACTGATTTGAGCAATGGTTAATGCATTTTCACCTGTTAAATCTTCAATGAGAACGGGATTTTGAATGATACTTGAACTAATTTGATAGGTGTGATTTGACGTGTTTTGAATGGTTTGATTCCAAATGATCAATTGATTTGTGTTTTGTTGATCTTGTGTTTGTTGAAATGGATTGATTTCAATTGAGTAAATAGTACCCTGCTTGCTTTGAGGGATGTATTCTTGATAAAAAACGGTTGCTTTTCCATTGCCCGTGATATTAACCTGGTATCCATAACTAAGATCATAAGAGACTTGAACGGGAGACTTCTCATAGGTTATCTTAGACTCAAAGAAGTTGTTATCTAAACATCCTGAACTAACAATAATGCTAATAAAAAGTATGGAAAGAAGAATTGATTTATACTGCTGGTGAATCTGCGTTTTATCAACGGCTAAATAATCCTTTCTTTTTGGTTTTCCCTCTTTTCGCTCGATAATTACAGCCATCTTTCATTGGACACTTAATACAATTTGGATCGGTTTCATGACAAAAGTTTTTTCCAAGTTGTGCAAGTGATTCAAGGTATTTAAACACATTCTCATCCATTTTTTTTGCTTCTTCAGTAAGAAATGCGATCGCTTCATCAGTATCAGTTGTTGAAATCCATCCGAGCCTGTTAGCAACCCGAGTTACGCGTTCAGCTTTTTCGGTTGCATGTTGCTTTGGTTTATCATCTACTGGTGATGATTGTGCTGGTGGCGGGGTTGGTTCTGGTTTTTGTTGTTGTACCGGTGGTTGTGGAGCTGATTTTGATGGAGTGAAATCAGGATTTTTTCCTTTCTTTGAAATTCGAACTGATTGCCCGCCATGATGAGTTTCCCGAGGTCGAATCTCAGCCATCACTGGCATTTGTAAGCTTCCACCAGAGATTAATGCAACGCCAATGGGCAATCGTTGTATTTCATCAGCAGTCTTACTGGTAAGTCCTTCCACTGATTGCACAATTGCTTTCAAATCATTTGGATTAGTTACTTTTAAAATAATATTAGTGTTACATTGACTGATAATGTTCTTATCTACTTTTGCAGGACGTTGACTAACAATAGCAAGCCCCATTCCGAATTTTCTTCCTTCTGAAGCAATGGTTCGAAGAATTGCTGAGGACACCGCGTTACCAAATCCTCGTTCTGGACAATAATTATGAGCTTCTTCAACAATGAGTAAGAACCCTGGTACTTTTCCTGCTTTTCGTTGTTCAAAAAGTTGTTGGGTTAACCGAGCAACAATCACCGTTTGTACGTCTGGCGGGACTCCTTTCATGTTCACAATGGAACAATTCCCAGATTTTACTAGATCTTTTGGATCAGTACCATTTTCACTAAACACGCCAATGGAATCAAGTGATTCAAGTGATGCAATCACATTCCAGCGGGCATTACTTTTACTTCTTCCTACTCCTTCAATGATATCCCGGAGCGTGTAATAAGATTTGTATTCCTTGATTTCTTTAATGGATTGATACAACACTCCTTTCTGAGGACCAGAGAGTTTAGCGGGGAGAACATCAAGGATTTCACTTGCTTCTAAGTTAACTCCATTCAAGGTTAAATGTTCAAAATTTCCTCTTGCGCCAAGTGGGGAATATTCAGTGATTTGGCTTTTATACTCATTAGGTTTAACCTGGAATCGTTCCATGTTCTTCTTATCTTTCTTACTCTTATTCTTATCAGTTAACGATCGGTATTCACCATGAGTATCAATGATAACCATAGGAACTTTTTTCTTCAACATTTCCTCAACCAGCACTCCACAGGCATAACTTTTCCCTCCACCTGTTTTTGCTAAAATGGAAATATGTTTCTGCACTAATTGATCAATGTTTAAATAGACGGGGAGTTCATGACCTTTCAACAGTCCAATATATGCACCGTTTTCTTTTGCAGCACTTAAACCTAAGACTTTTCTAATCAATGATTCATCGGCCTTGGTGATTCCAGATCCAGCATTAAACGGAGTTCGTGGTGATTGCAAAAGACCTCGTTTATCCCGATAACCAATGACTTCAACCTCAGCTGAAACTTTGGTGTTAATATGTGGACGTTCTTCTTGTTCCATAATTGAAGTTGCATCTTCAAAATTTAAATCTGAATGTTGTTTGATGTCAAGGACTTGTGCAAGCATGTTCCCTTCTTTATGCGGTGCATACACATAATCGAATTTTCGAACATGTTCGCTGTTCACTGCGAATTTAAATTCGGTTGAACCGACATTTCCATAAATGTATCCTACAACATCATCATTTCTTTCCGTTTGCATCCTGATCCCCTGAATTTCCCAAATAATCTCCTATGAGAATTCAAAGAAATGAATGAGGTGATTGGTTCTTATACTTTTTGTAATTTTTTTGCAACTGATGCAGGTAGATCTGCAAGTATTTGCAATGCTTCAATTTCCATGAAATGAAGATTTCCTGGAACTACTACTGCATGCAAAGGTGAACCAAACGATTGTTTTTCTAAATTTTCAAAAGTATCTGCTTTGACAAGTGGTTGATCTGATCCAGCCCGAGCCACCACACAAATAACATCTTTTTTTGAAAAAAGTCCTTCTTGTTTTTGTTCTTCCATCTTCCAAAGTACATCTAGTGCTTGTTCCGCGGTCATAAACTGGTTTTTTTCAGCTTTAATGTCCAGAAGAACTAAACTATGTAATCCCTGTTTCTTATTTTCTTTAATCAAATCATAGGGGCTGAGTGGAAAATAGTTTTTTTCAGGGGTGACAAGCGTTGTAATCCTTCCGAATTTATAATGTTGCAGACCAAGTAACCCAGGAGCTGCAGTAACCACACTACTTCCATGAATGACATGCGTATCTATTCCTTGTTGTATCGCTCGTATACGCAAGTCAACATGAGTGGTTGCCGTTAATGCATCGCCTCCAATTAACAATGAAACCTTGTTGGTTTTAGCTTTTGAAAGAAAAATAGTGCCATTTTCAGTTTCTTCTCGATTAAGTACTGTGATTTTTTTTCCACAAATCTTTTCAAGTTTTTCAATGGTGGATCCTGATAGAATGGATGTGTAAAATTCTGCAAATACATAATCAGATTCTTTAATGGTTTCTAATGCTTTCAAACTCAAATCTTTTTCATCGTATAAACCGAGTCCAACAAAGCTAAGTTTTCCTTGTGACATATCCTTCAACGATAGGATTGGAAAGAAAAAATGTTGATAAAGGTTTGGCATTGATTTACTCTCAAGATTCTCATTCTCCATTACACGTATAATTAAAATGAAGTTGTTATTTGAAAGGCAAGATTCTAAATTCAAATAAATTAATTTTTTTCTATAGTAACGTTGTCAAGTATTATCGTATCCCCCGCGGAAATTTCCATTGGTGGCAATTCAACTGTTTTGTAACCTGAGTTTCCATGTATTGTTAATTTCCATGAACCTGGAGGACAGGGTGCTTTTTTATATCTCGTTAAAGGATTGGTATTTCCATCTACCAGGTAATGTTTTTTAAGTGAATACCACCCATTTTCATCATTCTTACAATCTGTTGGACCAAGATAATACGTAAAGAAACTCTCACTCCGGCCAGTGGTGGGATCAGGTTCTTTTTCAGACCAATTTTTAGCATCGTAATTAATAGCTTCAATACCATGATTTTTATAAAGCCCATTGACTCCTTTGTATGTTTTTGTTTGCTTATCGTATTCTACTACATGAAGAAGAATATTAATTTCCCTATCTTGCAACTCTTGCATGAATTCATTACCATTTTGAGCATATGAAGCCAAGTTATAGTCAAACCATAACATGAACGAAAGAGCTACTCCGGCTATTAGATTAATCAGTATCATGCCGTTTTCAAAAGGAACTATAGATAATGCAGGAATACAAAGAATTCCCACGATAATGCTTACTTTATAAATAAAATCAATTTTATTAATCAGTTTTGTACTCCAATCGTAATAATTGCTTTCAGAATGTATAGAATTAAATATATCTAAAAAATACCATCTATTTCCCGGTCCGGGTTGATAAGTATAATGGCCAGACCATATCGTTGTTGCCTTTTGATAAAATTCTAAGTAATCTTCCCAATCTGTTTCTTTTGAGGAAATTGATGGTTTTTCTGTTTGGATGGTCTGTTTTATATCATATTTTTCAAAGAAATTTAAAAATTCCTTTAAATCTGGAGAGAATTCTTGATACGTACCTCCATTTTTTATAATTTCTCTAATCTCTTCATGAATTATTCTTGCTTTATCTAACATTATATTTTTTGATTGAAACAACTGTGATTTTGTAATTTCAAAAAAATTTATAATCTCGGTGAGTAAATCATATGAAATTTGTTGATTGAAAATGGAATTTAGTAGATTCATCTGTTCTTCGTTAAATATTTCATAAGATGATAATTCTAAGTCATTTGTTTTATTCCTTTCTTCAGTAAACTCTGCATTAATTGTTGGCGTGTATGTAGATACCACAAGCAGCATGGTGAAAACCATTAAAGTGGTGATAAATTTTTTCCTTTTATTATAAATTTCAAACATTTTTTTTACCTCCTTCTCTCCCAGCAATTCATTGCCGGAACAAATTCAATATGGCATGGGCAAATAAAAATATTGTCCTTATCTGCTTGAGTTGAATACGGATTTAATATAAAAAAATATTTTTCAAAGTTGTTGATAAAATCTTTTTTTAAAGTGAGATATGAAAGTACTTATAAAGTCTATGTTTATTTAAGCGCCTATCATGCTTTCAATTAGCCTGGCTATCATCGTATTTCTTGCAGGAGTAATTCTCTTGTATAAGGGATCTGATATTCTTGTTGATGGAACGACCCATGTAGCTGCGCAACTTGGCGTCTCTTCTTTGATTATTTCAGTTGTGGTAGTTGCATTTGGCACTTCTGCTCCAGAATTTGCTATTTCTGTTGGTGCAGCAATGCAAGAATTCGCTGGTGTTGTTGAAGGTGGCGCGGATATTTCAGTTGGAAATATTATTGGGTCCTGCATTGCTAATCTATTGCTAGTCATTGGGTTGAGCGCGGTGATTCGTCCGATTAAGATTCAAAAGGGAGTGATTTATCGTGAACTACCTATCATGGTACTTGTTACTATTGGACTTATTGTTTTTTCGATAACTGGTTTACTTGATGGTTTTCATGTTATTGGAGGATTGTTATTCCTTTTGTTTTTTGTGCTGTTCGTTTTTTATTTTATTCGTGTTGCACGTCTTGAACGAATCAAGGTGGAAGAGTTTTCAGATGGGAACATGGTCAAAGATAGTGTGTTAATTGTGTTTGGTATTGCGGGAGTCGTGCTTGGTGCTTGGTTTTTGATTGAATCAGCGATTACTATTGCTCATTTTTTTAATATTTCACCGTTCATTATTTCCTTGTCAATGGTAGCTGTTGGCACATCTCTTCCGGAACTTGTGGTTTCTGTGATGGCTTCATATAAGGATGAATCTGATATTGCTGTGGGTAATGTGTTGGGATCAAATGTGTTTAATATTTTACTAGTACTTGGAGCTGCTGCATTGTTGATTCCATTAGGTGCTATGAAGTCAGTTGATCATTTAGTTATTTTACTTGGAGTAACGTTGGTGATGATTCCGATTTTACGATCAAATCATGAGGTTTCTCGATTGGAAGGCGTGTTTCTTTTAGTGTTATATGCTTTTTTCATTTGGTATATGTTCGGTGGTTCAACATTTTTGTTTGGATCTTGATTGTTGATGAAAAAACCTAATCATTTTTAACTAGGAACATTGTTTTCGGTTTTCATGAATGATGTCCCTAATTCAGGTAAAAAAGAGATTACTGCCATTTTAGTAATGGGTTTGTTTTTTGTTTTGATTCATGGTGCAGCTTTGTTTTTGTTAACGCCGTTTGAATCAAGTGATGCGATTCAACCAGCATTTGAAGATCCGGATAATCCGACAAATATTGCCTATATTTTTGTGATTATGTTATCGTTTACAGCATTGATTTTGTTGATTGCTAAGTTTTGGAAGAAACAAGTGATTCATTTCATCATTCTTTTTGCGATAGGATATACGATGTTTTATGCGTTTTTTTTACCGTTTTATGAAATACTCTTACCACTAAATTTCCTTGCTTTACTTGTTTTATCTGTACTATCTGCATTAACTATAGTCATAGTATTGTACAAGTATCCAGAGTGGTACATCATTGATTTAACTGGAATCCTCGTTGGAACTAGTGCCATTATTATTTTTGGCATGTCATTAAGCGTGTTTCTCGTAATTTTACTTCTTATTGGTCTTGCGATTTATGATGCTATATCAGTCTATAAAACAAAACATATGGTTGATCTTGCTGATACGGTGATGGATTTAAAACTACCTGTGTTACTCGTGGTTCCTAAGATTCGAGAGTATTCATTAATCAAAGAGACCAGACGGTTAAAAGAACAAATCAAAGAAAAAGAAGATCGTGATGCATTTTTCATGGGATTAGGGGATATTGTGATGCCTGGAATATTAGTTGTTGCTGTGTATTACTCGGTCCCAGATGCATTATGGGTTTCAGTGGGAACTATACTTGGTACTCTTGTTGGTTTTACTTTATTGATGCGGTATGTTATGAAAGGAAATCCGCAGGCAGGACTACCGTTACTATGTGGAGGTGCGATTACTGGTTATATCATCTCAAGCCTACTCTTATTTGGTAACCTCGTTGGATTAACAATACCTGCATTACCATTTTAAGGGATGAAAAAAAGATGTCTTATTCTTATTGTTTTTAACTAGTATCTAGTGGAATAATCGCAGTTGTCACACCATATCTTTCTGTTGAAATGTTTGAGTTGATGATGACAAACCGGACAACTTGCTTTTTCAATGAAATGATCCATCCACACATCTTGAACTTGTGGAACTGTTTCAACTTTAACCTTGTTTAAGAGTTGTTGTAAATCTGGAGTGGTAGCAAGAGAAGAGAGTTTTGAAAAATCATAAGGTCTTCGAGGTTGTTGTCCTACTGATATGGTATATGGTTGTGATCCTGACGTATACGACATGGATGGATCCGAACGCTGACGATCAATTAATAATGCAGCAATGATAACACCAACAACTAATCCTCCAAGATGAGCGAAATGAGCTGTGCTGCTCATCGATCCCGTTGCACCTTCCCACCAGACAATCACGGTTTCGATTGCTGCAAAGATAAGCACGGCATAAATGACTTTGATCCTTCGGAACACCATGATGAATCCGAGAGGAATAGGCATCACTACTTTGTCATGTGGATAAGAAAACGCAAAGGCACCCATGATGCCAAAGATAGCTCCAGAAGCACCGACAAGAGGCGTGATTGATCCTAGATTTAGAATGGAATGAGTGAGTGCCCCTCCTACACCAGTGATTAAGTAGATGATTAAAAATTTGCCCCATCCGATTCGTTGTTCAAATGCCATTCCAATGAAAAAGAAAATGAGCATATTTCCAAAAATATGAAGAAATCCACTATGAACAAACATCGAGGTAAACAAGGTGTAAATCTGTGGAAAGAGTTCTGGAGTTAGATAAATCGGTCTGAACCCTAGTTGTTGAATAATGATATCTGAAAATAAGAGTGAAATAACAAACACGATGAAATTAGTGATGATCAATGCATAGGTTATCATCCATTTTTTGATATAAGCTGTAATAAGACCGCCGATCATTACCGCGATGGCAATGATTGAAATGGGATTTAATGGAAGGATTTCTATGGCCATGATCTTTTTCTCCAGTCACGTGCGACGACAATGAAAGTCATAGTGAATAGAGCGGTAATATAAATAGTGTTGGCGTTTAATTCAATTATTTGTTGACTCTGATTTTGATTACTTGTTTGATTATATGTGATTGGTTCGGAAAGATGCCAATCTGAAAGAAAAACCGTACTGTAAAACTGGGCGATTGTAGGATGATTGATAATAATTCCCATTTCCCGATTATTTAAAAAAGAGTTTTCATTCCAGTTGATACTTGAGATGAGCACACACTCATTATCAATTATGACGCCTTTATTATGCACGTTTTGAAAGATTGACCAGTTAGTAAAAACGTATTTTACTTGTATTCCATGAGACTTGAGAAGTGTTTTGGTCTGATCATTGTGAATGTTCGTTGAATCATACCAGGGATTATAATTTAGAATGATTTTGATGTCCACTCCTTGATTTGATTTATTGATCAACAGAGGGATAAGTGGGTTTGGTTTGTCTGTCCAGTTTGGATAAATGTAGAGTTGTTGAATGTAAATAGAAGTGTCTGCTTGAGAAAGTAGATTGGTTATCGCAGGTAAACTATTATCTGGTGAAAGGACGGGTTGAACCTTAATGCTAGCATTCATTGATTCTGACTGATTCAGTATTGGTTCATAGTATCCATAATATGCTTCGTCAAATACAAAATAATCTTGATCTTCAAACACGGGATTTGGTTGAAATGGTTGTGTGTCTTTTTGTGTTGGATTCCAATCTGCATTAAAAACTGATGAATACCAAGAGGCCAAAGTTTCATTTTTAATTGCAACTCCCCATTCCCTATTGCCAAAGGTGTTATCTTTTGGAATCCCCGTTGGAGCAAAGTTACCACTAAGAATAATAGTTGTTTCCTGGTCAAGAATGGCATATTTTGCATGGGTGAACCGGTACCTTTTGAATATGTGATCAACCGTGTCTCCTTTTAATAATTGGATTTTTGCACCATGATTGTGTAATTTGTTTAAAAGAAAGCGTTGTTTTTCACTTATTCCACCAATGGGGCTTCCTTCTACAAGAAGATGAATACTTACATTTCGTTGAAGTGCATTGATTAAGCACTCTGTTATTTCAGAGCTTGTGAATTCGTAAGCATTCAGTAAAATCTCAGAATCCGTGTTTTCAAGTAGGTTGGATATTACAGAAAAACTGGTATCTGGTGAAATAAAAGGAGTGATTGATGCATTGATTTTCATTTGTTTTGGAGTAAACAATGATTGTCCAATGTGATACTCTTTGAGTTGAATCCAGTCGAGGGCACTATTTGTATCTAAGAACGTGTTGTTTTCTTTCTTTCGTTTTAAGATTTCTCCTTGATCAACTGAAGGAATAGGAGTTTCGTTCCAAAAAGGATGATGCTCTGTTGTATTTCCGTAGATGATTAGATCGATAGTATGGTTAAATCCGTTTTTTAGCGCAGTAGATCCACCTTTGTTACTGAAAAAAATAGTTCCGGTGGTATTTAATTGAGGAATGGATTGATTTGCATTTGTTTCATATTCAAAATCTGGATAGATCATCTGTTCTTGATAGTACGCAGAACTATTCTGCGTAATAGTAATCGAAGAATTTGGTAAAATGATGGTGTTAGGTGGAAACACTATTTTTTTCTGTTCATCACATCTTTGAGAAATCGTATTGGTAATATACCACTGATCTAAAGAAATGCTAGTGTTTGTTGGATTAAAAAGAGTGATGAATTCATTATGGATGGTTGGATGAGCATAATAATACAGTTCAGTGATAAGCATTTTCTGAGATTCTTTTGATGGAGTGGTGTTTACTATGTTTATTTGAATGCTCTGATCGTTATTGTATTCATCAAGTTCTTTCACAGAATTTTTGTAATCTGCAACTACAAAGATGGTGTGTTTACCTGGATTAATATGCAAAGTGTCAAGGTATAATGATGGATATTTTTGGTATTGTTCAACTGTTTCATAGGTTTTTGTTGCAAGTAAGTTATCCTGTTTTACGGTATCAAGAAAATAGGAAACCGTAACATCTCTAGCAGTTTCATCACCGTTGTTTTTTAAGAATGCTTTTATGCGAAAGATTCGGCCTTGGAAACAAGTATCTGTTTCTTCTCCTTCAGAGTTATATGTTTTAATCTTTGGTATGGTTAGGTCTGGTTCGTGTAGTTGGCAAGAAAACGTGTGTGTTTTTTGAAGAATTGGATCATTTTCGGATGTGATTGAAACAGTGATACTTCCAGATTGCAGTTCGAATAATCGATGTGATAGTGGATCGATGAACACCGTTATATCTTGTTCTTCATTCGGTGATAACGTAACTTTTGTTGTTTGCAAATGTGCATGAAATCCAGATGATTGATCACTAATCAAAAGTTGATAGGTATCTTTCAAGGTTCCAGTGTTGTTTATGGTTAAGGTGGTTGAGAATTCCTTTCTATTTTCTCGATCAAAAGATGATTCTTTTGTTTTTGTTTCAAAATAATAGGTTCCAGGATTGATTGAAATATTTGTTTTCAAAGGTATAACGTTGCCTGTTTCATTGATTGTTGAAAGCGTAAGGTTTGTTGTCACTGGAGCTGTTAGCTTACAATATCCAGTGATTATTGGTGAAAAATCATCAATGTTATTTGGTTCACTTACATAGCAACTTAATAGATCATTTGTTTCATTGGTTAAAAATAGAGTTTTATTTTGTGTGCTGGTATCGATGTGATATCCACCAGGTTTTCCATTACTCGTTGAATTATCCATATCTAGTAAATGAATTGTTTTTTGAATGTGTTCAACGGTGTGATTATTTTTTACTTTTAGATTGAGTAGACAACTTTTATTGTGTTTTATGTTTTTAGTGTATGCGTTATAGTTTTTTGAAAAACGAAGAAGCATCCAATCTTGCCAGTAGCCTGATTCATTTGTTGTTATGGTGTGAGTGTATCGATTTGAATATTGCCATTTTTCACCGGTCCATGTTTGACTTGCTGGATAGAATGACTGATTTCCGGTGATAAATGCTTTTAGTTGATAGGATGAATTTGGTGTGAAATTAGTAATGCTTACATGAATAGCAAATGGGGGACTATATGTGTCAAATTTGTTTATTTTTGGAATATGTTTTTGATAGATGTCTATGTGAATAGATCCTGTTTTTGAATAAATATTTGGTTTACCTGGTGTTGGAATGGTTGTTTCAGCAAAATCATTTTTTGAATTATTCGTTTGAATTTGATTGATTCGAATCAGACTATTTCCTTCAGATGGGGTATCAATTGCTTCTCCGGGTATCTCTGAAGTGTTTATTCCCCATTCAATAACATCAATTATGGTATTGTTTTCATCGATAATTTTTAAGAAATCATCAGTGTTCCCTAATCCATTACAAATACTGTTATCATCCACCATGAAATGAATAACTGAATCATTCTCATCAAAAGGGATGGTTAAAGCAGTGTCCTGATCTGTGATGAGTATAAATGTTTGCGGTGGAAAAAGTGGGGGTAACGATGTGTTAGCAGGGAGTATTTCATCAGTTGCATAATTATCGGATAGTTTCCATTCTGAAAGATTGATTGTTTTGTTTGTTGGATTGAAAAGTTCTATCCATTCGTGGGAAGAATCTGATTCGATAGGATTTACCATTACTTCGTTGATTAAACAGGATGACGCAAGGGTTGAACTTACGCCAATAATTAAAGATGTTAAAAATATTAATATTAAAATAAAAGTAATTTTGTATGAAATATCCTCGCCATCATCAGTTCTCAAAGTTTTCAGTCCCCCAAATCCACAAGAGAGTGATAAGGGCGGGGAGGGATTTGAACCCCCGTATGAGGATCTGCAGTCCCCCACATAGCCGCTTTGTTACCCGCCCATTATTTGAAACATTTATTCAATATTTAATTATTAAATATTATATTTTAACTATTTATTGTAATTTTTTAGACCAAATTATGTATTTACCTATTATTATATGATCGTCGGGTATCCACATAATATCTTAGTTTTACTCATAGTGAAATAAACAAGGGGTAAATATGGTTTTTGATAGTTGAAGATTCTAAAGAACACAGAATTTTTCAATATCTTTTGAAATGATTTTGTTCCGGCCATCCAAATTTTTTTATATATAACATTGTTACTTAGTTCTATGGGTAATCCAAATACATGCTTGTTGCATGGGAATAAAAAATATCCAGAGAAAAGTTGGTTAAAATTTCTCATCTTAAGAGTGATATTTGAACAACCTACCTACGGCTATAAAATCATCCAAAAAATTGAGGAAATTAGTTGTGGTATGCACAAAATAAAAACTGGAACCATGTACACAACTCTTCGCAGGATGGAAAAAGAACATCTTCTGATATCAAACTGGAAAAAAAGTACATCTGGACCAGATCGAAGAGAATATAAGGCAACAAAACAAGGCAGAGAATACCTGAAACACTACCTTGAAATGATCATTGAGAGAAAGAAAATCATTGATAATATGGCCAGATTTTACAACAAACATTTTGGAGAACCATAGTCATGAATTATACAGTTCTTATCATAAACGGACTTGCAATTGTTGGCTTACTGATAGCATTTCTTAAAGATAGAGAGAAGACGATAATTTCGGTCAAATTAGCGGGGAAATTGTTCATCAATATGCTTCCAATGGTATTTATCATTATTATTTTCATTGGATTGCTTCTTGGTTTTGTGCCACCTGAACAAATATCAAGATTTGTCGGTGAGCAATCGGGAATAGCTGGAGTTTTTCTTGTAGGAGTTGTAGGAGCTCTTATGCATATTCCAGCATTACTTTCATTTCCGTTGGCAGCATCTATACTTAAAAGTGGAGCATCAATCACTGCAGTTGCAGCATTTATTACTACACTTACGATGATTGGAATGATCACGTTGCCATTAGAAATAAAAATTTTAGGTAAAAAAATGGCTCTTTTACGAAATGGATTGAGTTTCGTTTTTGCATTGCTAATAGCTTTTCTTATAGGAATGATTCTATGAAACCAGCAGAAAAAAATATCAAACAGAAGAAAAAATTGATCAGGGATTGGGCATTCTTTGGAATATTGGTTGGTATTCTTCTTGTTCTTCTCTTTATTTTTCCAGAGAAAACTCAGCCAGTGACCTCCACTGCCTGGGAGTACTTTATGGAAATGATTATTATTCTTCCAGCGGTGATGATCATTATGGGTATTTTTTCTGTTTTTATTTCAGATGAAACCGTTGTAAAGTATTTAGGAAAAGCCTCAGGGATCAAAGGTATAGGAATATCGTTTTTTCTTGGTGCGTTACCTACAGGTCCTCTTTATGTTGCGTTTCCTATGGCTGCAACATTAATTAAAAAAGGAGCAAGGATTTCAAATATTATCGTTTTTCTTTCAGCATGGGCATGTATTAAACTTCCACAGGAACTGGTTGAATTACAATTTCTCGGACTGAATTTTATGATAACTCGATTGGTTTTAACCATTATTTTTGTAACAATTATGGGATTTATTATTGAAAAAATAATTGAATCAAGTAATCAAAATAAGATTGGAAATGTTGTTAAGGAGATGAATTAAATGATTCTTGAAAATGTACCAAAAATAGTTGGAGTAATATATGCAATTGCTGGCTTGTTTATCTTAGCATACTTGTTTTATAAAGATAGATTTAACAAAAAAATCGGATATGTGTTTTTACTAATTTCAACAGCGTTGGGTTTTTTGATTTTTGCACCAATGTATCCAGTTCAACTGCAGCTTATTCTGTTGGGTGATACTATTGGACTTGGTGTATCAATTGGAATGGCTTTGATTGGGATTATCTTATTTGTTGTGCTTACTCTGATATTTGGTCGATTGTTCTGCGGATACCTTTGTCCAATCGGAGCTATCCAGGAATTATTCTATTTGATTCCGACACCTAAAAAAGGATAAAATGGAAAAAAGAGTTGATCGTTTTTCGAATTTTTTTCTTTATCGGACTTTTTGTAGTTGCTATCTTTTTTTGAATAATCTGCATATTCATCTTCTTCTTCTAGTTCTTCATCTTCTTCTTCATCTAGGATTTTATCTTTTTGCCTCCGTTTCTTTTCTTCTTTCTGCGTTTCATCGTATTTTTCTTCTTCACTCCTTCGTTTGCGCAGTCGTTTTTTCCTTCTTGCATCGTTATCTGTTGAATATTTTTCATCTTTCATTTGCCATGCCTCAACTCTATACTACTATAACATTTAAGCCCGTAAATCCTGTATTTTTTTACCATTTCCGTTTCATTTCCATTCGTTCAATCTCTTCATCTTTTTTCTCCGCATCTGCCTTTATTTTCTCCAAGTAACTATCTAAGCATGATTGACAGATAGCAACAATTTCAAATCCATTAGAACGCTTAGTATAATGAATTGTTACATCATGTTCCTGAGTTACTGTACCACATCTATTACAAATATATTTCATCTAATTATACATCCTTTTTCTCCTTATTTTTTATATAGGCATAGGTCATATGTACAATCTGTCTACTGTATGGACGATGCTCTTCTTTCGCGATTTTCTTGATCAGTTCATTTTCTTCTTTGGTTAATGAGATATTCATGCGCTTTCTTTTCGTCATACGTTACACAAAAAAGTAATAAATTTACACCTTTATATGCCTTTGTACACAACATTATATACTGCCCGTTGCATACTACTATTATCCGATAACTTTCGGAACGGACAAGTGAAAACAATG
>CAYPUK010000107.1:0-2641 GCA_964414035.1 uncultured Thermoplasmatales archaeon
CGAGTGTGCGCTGGGGGCGTTACCATGAATCGACATGGTGAAGTGACCATGCCCAAATCAAGGAGGACTGCCAGTAATGGCGTTCAAACGTCCAACCTCCCAGATAAAAACTAGGTATGTTTCCGGTAAAAAAAAGTATCTTGTGCAGTTACATGCAATACTGCACCACTCAAACCGGAAGCCCCATCATTTATGCCGCGGGAGGAGGTCACCGTTTAAGTTCCTATACGTATATGTTTGAAGGTAGTTGGATATGAATAGTGAATTGCAATTTCTCCTTAGTCAAGATGAAGGATACAATCTTGAATTCAAGGAATCTGTCAGTAGTTCCCTTGCAAAAGAAATTTGTGCCTTTGCAAATGCCAATGGTGGAAAAATAGTGGTAGGTGTTACCAATGATAAAAAGATCAAAGGCGTTTCTGATGTAAATACTTCAAAGTCAAAAATACAAGATTATGCGCGCAACATGGATCCATCATTTTCTGTAACTATGAAAATGCTTGATGATGTGCTTGTGGTGACTGTTTCCGAAGGAAAAAAGAAACCATATTCAGCGAATGGTAAATTCTATATGCGAAGAGGAGCAAATTCACAGCAATTAAAAAGAGATGAAATTAGAGTTTTATTTCGAGAGGAAGGATTTCTTCAATTTGATGAAACGCCTAATAAAAAATTTGATTTTGATAATGATTTTGATACACATAAGTTTAAAGCATTTTTAGACCGTGCTCATATTAGTGAGGTTCTTGATCAAAAGAAGATTCTAAAAAATCTGATGCTCATTGAAAACGGTGAGTTGAAGAATGCAGGGGTTTTATTGTTTTGTCATCGTGTTACGAAATTCTTTTTTGGTGCAACAATAAAATGTGTTCTTTTTCGTGGGAAGAATAAGTATAAGATTCTCACCATGAAAGAGTTTGATGCTGATTTATATTCAAACTATCAGAATGCGATTACCTTTTTACAATCTAATCTTAGGACAGAATATATCATTAAAGCTGGGCCACGTGAGGAAATCTTTGAACTCCCAGAAAATGCGCTTCGTGAAGCGATATTAAATGCGATTGCACATCGGGATTATTATTCAACTGCTAGTATCCAAGTTGAGATTTATGAGGATAGAATTGAGATTGTTAATCCTGGTGGACTTATCGGTAATTTTACGGTTAAGGATCTGTATTCCAGAAGTATTCCACGAAATCCGCTTCTTTTTGGTTTGATGCAACGGATGGAACTTGTGGAAAAAGTTGGTTCAGGGCTTCTCAGGATTAATGAAGCGATGGAAAAATATGAACTTCCTACTCCCTTGATTGATGCAGATAAATATTTTTTTAAGATCACATTTATACGACCGGATCTTCAGAAGAGAACAATTGAGGAGAGAATCGCAAAGGGGGAGAAAACTAGGGGAAAAACTAGGGGAAAAACTAGGGAGAAAATTATCTTGTTGATTAAAGAAAAACCCCAGATTACTATGAAAGAATTAGCAGGAGAAATAGGGATAACTGAAAAAGGTGTTGAATGGCAAATAAAAAAATTACGAGATGAAAAAATCATAAAAAGAGTTGGTCCAGCAAAAGGCGGATATTGGGAGATTTTACAAGATGGATAAATAACAGGGCAAGAATAATCCTCAATAATACTAAAAAAATGCCAAAATCAACCTCAGTTCTTTCTTAGAAACACGACTTGTAGACTACATGACAAGAAAATCCGAGTGCTCCCATCGGGAAGGGATCTTGTATTCTCCTGTTGGAGTGGACAAGATAGATTGCGTTTTTGGTTTGAGAATCTGTTCAATATCTCTTATTAAAATCCTTTTTTTCTTTTTCTGGAGAATTAAAAATGAAGGAAGTTACAATTTATAATAAAATGACCGATGCTGAGAAAAAAGTTGCTGATGTATTGGAGCAATTGGGAATTAAGTGGACATATGAACATCCTGTATTTGTATGGGATGATAATAAAAGACCGCGAGTATGGGCTCCTGATTTTTATTTGATATCATTCGGAGTATATATTGAAGTTTGTGGCTCCTCAGATTTTAATTATGAATATAGACGGAAGATTCTTGATAGAAATGGGATTATGGTTATCTTTCTTCATTTGTACAAGGATGAAAAACGTTGGAGGTATCATCTTATGAGTTATCTTGAAAGGATGATAGAATATAAATACGAAAAATTCGCCGAGATGAAACGAAAAATATAATATCATTTTTTACAACAATTTCTTTTAATTAAACAATGAACTGGGTTGTTTCTCCTTTTTATAGTTGCGATTACTTTTCCAATTGTTTAGTGATACTAATGATACTAACTTCATTTAGTGGATACAGATATTGATTAATGTCACCATCGTAAATATTAGCAGTTGTGACGTAATAATCATGGATTAGATAGTGATTGTATCTTGCTTTTCAATCTGAGTATTACCAATATAATGCCTCATGTGTTCCAAATGAAGATATCATAAGATGGTGCAATACAGAATTGAGTCTATAAAGAACTAAGAAAGATTATTTAGGTATTAGATGTTCTACAACTTAAGTTTGCCACTTTCTCATTTTTGATTGAGCCTGGAAAATTGGCATTATCTAATTTGACAGTTGGACGGTGACTGGCTTGTCACCATCTCATTT